>JBKPJS010000314.1:0-3165 GCA_046730815.1 Acidobacteriota bacterium | reverse complement strand
CCAGATCTGATTCTGAATAGTTGACGCGCCGCAAACGCAGGTAACCCCAATCCGCGGTTTTGTCGATGTGGTTCATCGGCATTTCGTCTCTGTCTGAAATACAAAGCACGCGGTTCTGAGTGCGAAGCAACGCTGACACCTCATCGTCAAACCAGCTAGGATGTCGAAACTCAAACACAGCGGGTGTGTCCGGCGGCAGATCCTTCAGAAACGTCTCCAGACACTTGATGTCCTTTTCCATTTCCTCCGGGAGTCGAAACAGCACAGCCCCCAAACGATCTTCCAGGCCCGACACTCTTTCCAGCATAGACTGCGTCGCGGCAGCAACATCTTTGAGTCGTTTGAAATGAGTAATGAAACGTGAGGCCTTCACCGTAAAGCGGAAATTGTGAGGCACCTGGGCCTTCCAACCTTCCACCATGCTCGGCTGCGGCAGCCGGTAAAAAGTATTATTGAGCTCCACTGCCTGGAAACGCCCCGCGTAATACGAGAGCATGTCTTTGGCCGGAATCGTTTCGGGGTAGAAACTGCCCTTCCATTCCTTGTAACTGTAGCCGCTGGTTCCAACATAGATCATTGCCCATATTTTAACCACAGATTACACCGATTTCTCAGATTCATCTGTGTAATCTGTGGATACCGATTTCCAAATTGGCAATGACTGTGGTACACAGGCAGCCATGTCGACCGTCACTTCGAACATTGAATCAGTGCTTCAGGAAGAACGGGTCTTCCCTCCACCCCCGTCTTTTGCAGAGCAAGCACATATCAAGTCCATCGCCGAACTCGATAAGCTCCGCGCTGAGGCCGATGCCGACCCGGAATCTTTCTGGGCGCGCATGGCCGAAGAGCTCCACTGGTTCAAAAAATGGGACACGGTGTTGAAGTGGGACCCGCCGCACGCGGAGTGGTTTGGCGGCGGGAAAATCAATCTCTCGTACAACTGTTTAGACCGGCATCTTACGACGTGGAGACGCAACAAGGCGGCTCTCATCTGGGAAGGTGAACCAGGCGAAACGCGCACATTTACTTATCAACAACTCCACATCGAAGTCTGCAAGTTTGCCAACGTCCTTAAGCACGCCAACATTCAACGAGGAGATCGCGTCGCGCTTTACATGCCGCTGATCCCTGAGCTGGCGATTGCCATGCTCGCCTGCGCGCGCATCGGCGCTACCCATTCGGTTGTCTTCGGCGGATTCTCCAGCTCGGCATTGATCGATCGAATAAACGATGCCGCTTGTAAGCTCGTCGTAACAGCGGACGGAGGTTGGCGTCGCGGCAATGAAGTAAAACTCAAACCGGCGGTTGACGAAGCGTTAAAGTCAACGCCATCAGTTAACGCTTGTATCGTCGTACAACGAACGGGATCGCGCCAGCACATGGAACCCGGTCGTGACTTTTGGTGGCACGAGCTGATGGAGACTGTTGATGCGAACTGCGCCGCTGAAGAATTGGACAGCGAACACCCGCTCTACATTCTGTACACGTCGGGAACGACCGGTAAGCCGAAGGCATCCTGCACACGACGGCCGGTTATCTGTTGCAAGCTCACCTGACGACGAAATGGGTCTTCGATCTCAAAGATGAAGATCTTTACTGGTGCACGGCGGATATCGGTTGGGTCACCGGACACAGTTATGTCGTTTATGGTCCATTGTCGAATGGCGCGACTGTTTTGATGTATGAAGGAGCGCCAAACTTCCCTGAACCGGATCGCTTTTGGACCATGATCGAGCGCCATCGAGTAAATGTTTTCTACACTGCGCCGACCGCGATCCGCGCCTTTATCAAGTGGGGCGATCGCTGGCCGTTGAAGCATGATCTCTCGAGCCTGCGTCTGCTCGGCACGGTTGGCGAACCGATCAATCCTGAAGCGTGGATGTGGTACCGCGAGCTGATCGGCAAGAAGCGATGTCCGATCGTAGATACGTGGTGGCAAACTGAAACCGGAGCAATCATGATCACTCCGATTCCGGGAGCCACTCCGACCAAGCCTGGATCTGCAACCCAACCTTTTCCTGGAATCGATGCTGACGTAATGACTCGGGACGGCAAGGCGGTTGGCGCGAACCAGGGTGGGTATTTGGTGATTAAACGGCCCTGGCCGTCGATGCTGCGGACGATCTGGGGTGACGATGAACGTTATCGCCAGCAGTACTGGTCTCAAATCGAGGGGATTTATTTTGCCGGCGATGGCGCGAGACGCGACAGCCACGGTTATTTCTGGATAATGGGGCGGATCGACGATGTAATCAATGTAAGCGGCCATCGTCTGGGAACTGCGGAAATTGAAAGCGCTCTCGTGTCGCACCCTGCTGTTGCGGAGGCGGCAGTTGTCGCGCGTCCTGACGAGCTGAAGGGATCGTCGATCGTGGCTTTTGTAACTCTGGAAGGATCGCACAATGCGTCGGACGCTTTGAACCAGGAGCTGCGAGCGCACGTAGTGAAAGAGATTGGCGCTCTTGCTCGTCCCGACGACATTAGATTCACTGACGCTCTGCCGAAGACGCGGTCCGGCAAGATCATGCGCCGGCTCTTGCGCGAGATTGCAACCAGCGGCTCGGTTGCAGGCGACGTCACGACGTTGGAAGATTTTTCGGTACTGGAGAAGTTGAGGGCGGAGGAAGAATAGGAGAGCGTTGCTTGGATAGGGTCCAAGCCGAACGCATAAGTCGGAGGAGGGTACTGCATGCCGCGACACATCGAACCCGATAATCGTTCAGGGCCACGTTACCTTGCCAGTCTCGAGATCAAAGCCGAGTGGGATGAGCCAAGCGGCACGCACATCGTCGCCGAAGGTACAACAGAAAACGTTGGCCCAGAAGGCACGCTCGTGCACTTGCCCCGACAATTGCCGCAGGTAGGCAGTCGTGTGCGTCTTGAAGTGCTCGGCGAAACTGGTGAGAAGCTACAGGTGATTGCGGAGGTGCTCCGCATCGAACGTCATCCCGGCCATCCACTCGCCGCGCTCCAGTTGCTGGGTGAAACCGATGAGTGGAGAGGTCTTGTTTGGGAGCCGGCCGCGCCTCGTGTTACTCCACCACCGCCGGTTGAAGGCGAGGGTGAAGAGGAAACTGAAGCCGATGACGGCGATGTATCGCACTGATAAGACTCTGTGCAACCTCTGTGTGCTCTGTGTCTCTGTTCGTGGATACTTAGCAG
>JBKPJS010000313.1:0-1961 GCA_046730815.1 Acidobacteriota bacterium | reverse complement strand
GTGCAGTTGCGCCAGGAAAATTTAATGGCCGACGCATACAGCCTCGTGGGCTTCCAAAATCATCTACGCTACGGCGAACAAGCGCGAGTGTTGCGACTCATTCCGGGATTACAGAATGCCGAGTTTCTCCAGTTCGGCCAGATCCATCGCAATACCTACATCTGCTCACCGCGCGTGCTCCGGGCGACGATGCAGATGCGCGAGCGTCCGAACGTGTTTTTCGCGGGACAGATCACGGGTGTCGAGGGTTATGTCGAGTCAGTTGCAATGGGCTGGCTTGCAGGTGTGAACGCCGCTCGCTTCGCATCGGGCGCGGAGTTACTGGAAGCTCCGGCGCGTAGTGCAACCGGAGCATTGGCGCATTACGTCTCCCATGCAGACGCAAAGAACTTCCAGCCGGTAAACATCACCTTTGCGCTTTTGCCGCCGCTGCCAGGACCTGCGAAGCGCAACGTGCGTAAGAAACGGGAACGCAGGCAACTGCAAGTGGAATTGGCCTTGAAAGAATGGGCAGAGTGGCTCGAGCAAAATCACACAAAACGAGAAACCGCGCAGGTAGGCTAACGAAGCACGCATTCGTTCTGCTGATGCTTTTCGTTTGCGTTTCACCTGCGTGGAGCCAATCAGGCCGACACCAGGAGCCCGGAAAGGCCAAGCCTCCAACCGGTCCGATCGCAGATCCAAATCGACCGGGCACATCAACTTTACCGGCGAAGAATACCAAGACCGCTACGGACGAAGTCGATCCTAACGACATCGTCCGCATCAGCTCGAACCTCGTTCCGATTCCTGTTTCTGTAGTCGACAAACGTGGTAATGCAGTTATCAATTTGAAGTTGGACGATTTTGAGCTTCGCGTTGACGGTGAGCCACGTCCGCTCAGCGACCTGACCCGATCGGAAACCAGCGTTCGGCTCGCAATGCTTTTCGATAACAGCGGCAGCCTCGATGCGGCGCGCGAGTTTGAAAAACAGGCAGCCATACGTTTTTTCAGGAAAGTGCTGCGACCGAAAGACGAAGCGGCAATCTACTCCATCGAGACGGACAGTTACCTGGCCCAACCTTTGACAAAAGACGTCGTTAAACTAGAGCAGACGATTGCGATGTTTGGTAAGCCTGAAGGCGGCACTTCGCTCTTTGATGCAATTATGGGAGCGGCCAGCTACCTGCGACCATACTCCGGACGCAGGGTCCTCGTTATCGTTTCAGATGGGATTGAAACCACCAGCCGGATCAGCGATTTCGATTTCGTCGTCGAGCATGTGCTGGCTGACGATTGCCAGGTCTACGTGGTCCAAACAGGATTGTATGAAGGCGCAAATCTTCGCGCGCTGGCCGCCGAACGTCGCATGGAACAACTGTCGGGACAAACAGGCGGAGCGGTCTATCTTCCTAAAACAACTGCTCAGCTCGATGTGGCTTTCGATCAGATCGCCGCCGATCTCGCGCAGCAGTATGTTTTGAGTTACTACCCCAGCGCCGAACATCGCGATGGCCGCCTGCACAACCTCGAGCTGCGGATCAAATCGCGAAATGATGTTCGCGTGCGGTCGCGAAAGGGCTATTATGCTCCGAAGCCCGCGTCGTCAGTGGGCTGGTAAACAGGATTAGCAGGGTTCATCAGGATTAACACGATTCTGAATCCTGTTAATCTTGAAACATCCTGTAAATCCTGTATGGAAAAGCTGATCGGGCAATTCCTCGAACACCTGCGTTACGAGCGCAACGTCAGCGCGCACACCTTACGTAACTATTCCAGCGACCTCGAACAGTTCCTGCATTTTCTGACTGCGGACCAAAAGAGAAAAGCACCTGAACTCTACGAGATAGACCATCTAACGATTCGCGAATGGATGGCGGCGCTTCACACCGCGCAGAAAAGCAAGAGCTCCATTGCACGTAAGCTCGCCGCACTGCGCACCTTCTTCCAATTTCTTGTGCGCGAGGGAATGCTGGAGATG
>JBKPJS010000312.1:0-2413 GCA_046730815.1 Acidobacteriota bacterium | reverse complement strand
ATGCATGGGAAAAGATCTCCGCCGGCGCCAGTCTCGTGCAGTTGTACACTGGCTTCATCTACCAGGGACCGAACATTGCTCAACAGATTAACGAAGGCCTCGCGAAGATTCTTGCACGTGAAGGTTTTGCCAGTTTGGATGCAGCAGTCGGCTGCCGCGCCAAACCACTTTAGCCGCGGATGAACGCGGAGTTAAATCACAATGAAAGGAATAAAAAGTTGCCAGTGAAGGACAAACTGATTATTGCACTCGACGTTGAGACGCCCGCCAAGGCTCTCGACTTAGTAAGACAACTCCACAGCGTCGCCGGGATGTTCAAAGTTGGCTCTCAACTCTTCACTTCCGCCGGCCCGCAAATCGTCCGAGACATCATCGCGCTCGGCTCAAAAGTATTTCTCGATCTGAAATTTCACGACATTCCACACCAGGTCGCAGGAGCAGCACGCGCTGCTGCCGAACTCGGCGTCTCATTGTTCACCGTCCACGCCAGCGGCGGAAGCGAGATGATGCAGCGCGCCGTCGAGGCCGCCGGAGAAGCGAAAGTGCTCGCCGTCACGGTCCTCACGAGCATCGACGCGAGTGTACTCTCGCAAATTGGTGTAACCTCCAGTCCCCATGATTCAGTGCTGCGGCTCGTCAAATTGGCAGAAGCATCAGGAGTGGACGGCGTCGTCGCTTCGCCACAGGAGATCGAAACCATTCGCCAGGCAGTTCCGAATCAAAAGTTTCTGATCGTCACACCGGGCATACGGCCATCGAGTTCACAAAGCGAAGATCAGAAGCGCGTCGCGACACCAGCCGCGGCAATCGCGGCCGGCGCGAGTTACCTCGTCGTGGGACGACCAATAACGGGCGCATCAAACCCACTCACAGCCGCCACCGAAATTATCGGTGACATGCAACGAAGAACGGAACTGATCAACGAAGCCGGCGTGTAAAAATTGGTCGCGCATGCGCGATTTGCCCAACTATCGATTTGAACTTATCATGCGACGGTGAATCTCAGCTTGAAACCCCGGCTCATTTCCACGTTAACCATCCTCCTTCTCGCACTCATTTTTCCACTGTTTGCTCAGGAAAAGGAGGCGCTCGCTCCTGTTCCCTTTTCGCAGTCGCCCTATCTAATCGGCGAACGGCTGACCTACAACGTGTCGTTCTCAAACTTTCCCAGCGCGGCCCACGTCGAACTCGAAGTCATCTCGCGCGGAGTTTACTTTGGCCGCGATGCGATACAACTGCGCGGGCACGTCGAAACCACGGGAGTCATCAACGTCGCGCTCTATGCAATCAACAACGACTACGTGAGCTATATCGATCCCGGAACGGGCCTGCCGTTTCGATCCGAGGAGACGGCGCGCGACGCCATCAAGACTGCGGATTCAGCCGAGGACTTCAACCAGGCTGCCGGCAACGAAGCGATACCGCCGAAGCAAAAAGGCTTCCCGGGAACTTACGATTTCATCTCTGCTTTTTATCGGGCCCGCGCACTTCCGCTCGCTGAAGGCGCGGTCTACAACTTTTCCGTCCGTGGTGAGTCGACTAACTACCAGGCTGAGTTAAGAGTGGCCGGAAAAGACACGATCAGAACAAACGTTGGCTCGTTTCAAACGATCGTGGCTCAAGTCAAAGTCAACGATTCTCAAGTCCGCAACATTCGTGTTTACTTTACTGAGGACGAACGACACGTGCCGGTACTGATGACGGCACGCTTGAGCGCGGGTGAGTTGCGAGCCGAACTCGCCGGATCTGAGATTGTGAAGCCGGCAATTGAAACCCCTTCTCCGCCTCCTCCAATCGTTACCGCGCCATTGCCGAGTCCAGTGGCAGCGGCGGCGCCTCCGGCACTCAACGCGAACTTCCCATTCACGGTTGGTGAGCAACTCAATTATCAGGTCTTCATCGGTGACAACACTGCTGCCCTTGGTCTCGCGAGTTTTCAGGTGCGCGGACGTTCGCGTTATTTCGATCGCGAGGGCTTGTTTCTGACAGTAAACGCCCAAACTACAGGCGCTGCTGCCCGGCTCTTCGTCGCAAACGATCGGATCGAATCATATGTCGATCCGAAAGGACTGTTGCCGTATCGCACTGTGATGAATTTAGTTGAGGGTAAACGGCGATTGAATCAGGTCCTCACATTCAATCAGGAGAGCGGGGCGGCAACCAGCGATAAAGGAGCGCGAATCGAGATTCCTGTAGGCACGCACGACTATCTTTCATTCTTTTACGTCGTGCGAACTTTGAATCTTACTCCGTCGAAGCAAAGCGCGGTTTCTGTCCTGGTTGAAAACGAACCGAAGACGTTGTTTGTGGCCGCCTTGAAGCGGGAAACGATTCAGTTAGGAGACCGAAAAGTGCCGGCCATCGCGTTGACCATAACGACAGATGATCCGCAACCTGACAAGTTTCAATTGCG
>JBKPJS010000311.1:0-1680 GCA_046730815.1 Acidobacteriota bacterium | reverse complement strand
TGCCGGCGGTAATTGTCGGCACCAAATATGCCCCATGTTCCTTGAAGAGTGCTATCGCCTCGTCATCAAGGTACGTGCCGTGCTCAATCGAGTCCACACCAGCCCGTAAAGCGTCTTTGATACCAGCAGTTCCGTGGGCATGAGCTTCGACCTTCCGGCCTAACATGTGAGCTGTCTCAACTATCGCTCGCATTTCCGCGAGGGTGAGTTGCTCCCCGGCTTGCGTGTCGCCGAGCGAAAGGACTCCGCCAGTCGATGCCATCTTAATGTGATCCGCGCCATACTTGATCATATAACGCACGGCTTTCACTGCATCCTCCGGGCTATTGACGATGCCGCGCCGAAAGTCAGGTTCTGGTATTAACTCGTCGCGCAGACCTGACGAAAAGTCGCCATGGCCGCCGGTGATGGTTAGCAGGAAAGTTGCGACGAACATTCGGGGGCCGGGAACTGTTCCGGCTCTGATCGCGTCACGCAAACTGACGTCAATAAAGTCTGGTGCTCCTACATCGCGTACGGTGGTGAAACCGGCTAAGAGTGTTCGGTGGGCGTAAATGGTCCCGGCGATGGCAATGTCTGCTTTTCGGCTGAGCAACAGATCCTTTAGTGTCCGTCCCTTTTCGATCTGGAAGGTGAGATGAGTGTGACAGTCAATTAGACCCGGCATAACCGTCGAGTCGCTTAGATCGATGATTTCGGCACCGGGTATTGCAGCTTTTCCGTTCCGCACTTCGCGTATCCGGCCGTTCTCGATGATTACTGAAACATCAGTGCGAACCTGATCGCTGACGGCATCTATAAGTCGCCCGGCGTGAACGATTTTGATATTTGGCGGCGTTTGCGTTGAAACAGAATTCGATGTCATTACACTCAAAGCGACTAAGCTGAGAAAAAGAAACCCCACGATCCGAAAGCAGTTAGTAATCATAATGGCGTGCCTGTAGTCTTCAAAGTTAAGTTGCTGGATTGACTCTTGTCAGAACGCGCAAGCAACGGCATGTTCAATGGCTCGCCATGCTACATCTATATGATTCACCCGGCCAAATTATTTCTTTCTTTAATGATTACATTTCCTGTTGCACCGGGCTCGGTTGCCTCAGCTCCGCGATACAGGAGCGAGTTTGGCCTTGTCAATGCGCCGTTGCCAGAACGGCGCATTGGGCCAGCGTCGTTCAATCTGATAATAACCCTCCCGCTCAAGCAGATACTCGGTGCACTCCCGGTCGCGATCCGCTTCATATGAGGCTATCGCCGTCTTATCACCTGACAGACTGGACAACACGGTCGACGCCGCTGCCCTTGCCGTTCGCAGCGCCCGTACCACTCCACTCCCGGAAATCGGATCTACCGCAAGCGCTGCGTCGCCGACTGCGAGCCATCGCTCCTGGGTTTCATCGTTACGCTGCAAACGCTGGCTAACCGCGGAAAATACACGTGGCCCCCATTTCCGTTCGCAACCGTCAATGCTCGCCCGTGTCAACTCAGCTCGGTTAAGTGCATTCCACCACTGCGACAATTCTCTCGTACCTTGACTGCAACCAAGATCCCCATCGGTCATCAGCATCGTCATGGAACGGTCGGTCCCGGCGGGCGCTGAGTACCACCAGCCATCGGGCGTGCTTTCGACAAGCGTGTAGCAGCTTGTTTCGGCGCGGGCATTGGTAAACTCCGCAGCAACAC
>JBKPJS010000310.1:0-4318 GCA_046730815.1 Acidobacteriota bacterium | reverse complement strand
GGGATCTGTTGGCTGCCCATCGTAGTGCGCGTAGAGCAGGATGGTCCGCTGTGCGCCGGGTGTTTTCCACTCGCCATAGACAGCAGGCGGCGTGTTTGGAGTTGAGCCCTCCAGCAAGCGCGGGTCCAAGCCACGCTGCTTCATCATCTCGACGATGAGTGCGGCGTTCTTGCGAATGTTTTCAGTGTCGGCAGCGACGTTCGGAATTGAAAGGAGAGTGGTGAACTCCTTCAGGATCTGATGTTCGTTTGACCGGCGATACTCGCGAACTTTGTCCTGAGTTGGCTGAGCAAAGAGCGGGATCGGCAGGAGGATCAGGAGCAGAAGTCGGCGCAGCATCGCCGGATTATAAGACAAATAGGTCCTATAGGGTCTATAGGACCTATTTGATTTTGGAGGATGGCTAGGGTTTTACAATCCCGCCATTATCGAGCGCGGTGTAGACATCCGCTGAAACCAGCCAGAGCCAGGGATCGGAATGCGGCGTCAGAAAGAGCTCGGCATAAACTTTCTCATTGAGCTTCTCCACGTCGTTGCGAGCTGGATCTCTTAACAACCAGACATACAGTTTTGTGTGCAACATGTATTCGTTGCGAATTGTATCGAGTGCAACTGACTCCTGGAACTTCTGCAACAACTGCGACAAATCTTTCTCCGGAAGCATCTGGTTCTGACGTTTAATCAGCGCAATACTGCGGCTGTCGAGAACTCCATCAGAAGCATGAAGGTGCGCGATCTTTCTCCACGCGGCTTCATCGGTAATCGTGCCGAGTGCTTCGCTCGCACCGGTCATCGCCCGAAGGATGGTGGTTTCCGTTATCGCTTTCGTCACTGCGAGCGGCGCGATACTGAGTGCCTCATCACTCGGCGACTTCGCTACAAAGAATCCCTCCGGCATCTTGCCGCCGATTTTTGTTGTATCAGCAAACCACGCAAGCTGAATCTTGTTGTTTCGTGCGCGGTAGTAGTTTGCGAGCAACGACTCTCTTTCCTGATCGTTCTTTCCCGCGAGCGACTTGAAGAGCGTCTCCGCATTCGCGAGTCCGCGCAGGAAACCTTGTGGTCCATACAAACCCGGAAGCGCTTCAATCGGCCGCGCAGAAGAATCAAGAATGTAGTGGATGCTGTTGCCGGTTATGGTCCGCTCGAGTTTTCGACCGTCGCCAAAGTCAATTGTGATCGTCGGCACCGGGCGCACTGACAGCCAGTGCAGCACAAAACGTTCGCGCAGCACTGATGAGACTTCCGCATTGGAATAAAGCACGGTGCGGAAGAAGCGGCTGTTGGCGCAACTCAGTTCGTCAGTAAGCTTGCCTAACAAACGCAGCGAGAGAATTGGCTTGCCGCTCTCTGCGGAGGCTTTCTTCGCACTTTCGAGATCGGTGTGCCAGTAGAGCCCGGCGAGATAGCTGTTTTTCTGCTGCGCGACGCTGTCGAGAGCGCTCGCTATCCGCAGCCATTGCTGATCCGATGTGGCTGCCGGAGATGTGATGTGTCGATTTATTTCGTCCGTATACTGCGCCATCAGTACCTGCAACCCGATTGGGCCAAGGGCACGCAACTCTTCGATAGCCTGCGACGATTCGACGGTGTTTTCTGAGACTGCCTTGCGAGCCAGGACCTCGGCAGGCTCATTTGCATGTGCGATTTGTATGGAAACTAAAACCAGCAGGAGCAACGAAAGGAAGGAGAACTTCGAGTTCATCGGGACCTCCAGACGGACTGGGATTTGTGGGAATTGCAGGGAAGAGTGATCCTTAGAGACGGGTGGCTAAGCTTGGGTTGTCTGGCCACAGATGACACGGATTCTAAACGGACTAACGCAGAAAATCCGTCTAAAACCCGTGTTATCTGTGGCTACTTCTTCATCAACTCCAGCACCGCTGAAGTCATCGCTTTGACCCCGGTGCGGAGGGTTGGCTCGGGAACGGGAGTAAACAGCGCTGAATGAAGTCCCGGGAGCGCCACGCCTGTTTCCCTGCTTTGCTTCACCTTCGCCGGATCGGATGCGCCAAGCCAAAAGATCGTCGCCGGAATCTTCTGGTCCAAACTTAAGTAACCAAAATCCTCACTCGCCATGATCGGCGCGACTTTGACGACGTTCTCTTCACCCAGCGCCTGCTTGAACGCAACTACGAGCCGGTCCACTAGCTGCGGTTCGTTGTACGTCGAGCTGGTGCCTTCAGCAACTTTCACGATCGGAGCACGATCCTCCGGAATGCCTGCCGTCGCCGCAATGCCCTTCACGATGCGCTCGATCGAAGCCAAAATTCGACGTTTGACTTCTTCCTTGTAAGTGCGAACAGTCAGTTGCAGATTCACTTCATCAGGAATGATGTTGTAACGAGTGCCACCGTGAATCGAGCCGACAGTGACTACCGCCGGGTCGAGGGGAGAATTCTCGCGGCTCACGATCGTTTGCAGCGCCATCACCACCTGCGCCGCCACAACCACCGGATCCTTTGTCGCTTCCGGCATCGAACCGTGCCCGCCAACGCCTCTAATCTTGATGTCGATCGAAGTAGAGCTCGCCATTGCGTAACCGGGCGTGTAGCCGACCTTGCCCGTTTCCAATTCCGGTTTATCGTGTAACGCAATCGCGAAATCAGGCCGGGGAATCTTGGTGTAAAGGTCATCGCGCAACATCGCCTGGGCGCCGTCGCCAGTCTCCTCGGCAGGTTGGCCCAACAACACAAGCGTGCCGCTCCAACGATCCTTCAACTCCGTCAACATCTTCGCCGTGCCGAGAAAACTCGTCATGTGCATGTCGTGCCCGCACGCATGCATCACACTCACTTCCACGCCCGCGTCGTTCTTCGTCTTTACCTGGCTCGAATACGGAACTCCCGTCTTTTCTTCGACGGGCAGTGCGTCGAGCTCGGTGCGTACGAGCACCGTCGGTCCTGGGCCATTCTTCATCACGGCGGCGAGGCCGTATCCAACCCACTGCGCGTTTTGAAACTTGCCGATGCGTTCTGTCACAGTGAATCCGAGCTTACGTAACTCGCCGGCAACGAACGCGGAAGTCTTTTCCTCGCGATGAGAAAGTTCGGGCGCCGCGTGGAGGGTGCGATAGGTCGTTAACCACGAAGCGATGTCGCGGTCGATCATGGCGTCGAGCGATAGTTGTTGGCCAATCACGTTGAAAGCCAGCACGGCAAGTATTGCCGGCACAAGGTAAAGTTTGCGCATTTATTGTCGCTCCCAAAGCAACTTCTTGAGTTCACTAATCCTGGCGAGATGATAGTCATCGTGTTCAGCCTGGAAAAATAACATATCGACGAGCCGCATCTGCACGTTTAATCGCGGGTGAAGCGCAGCACGCGCAAAAACATCGGCGTCGAAGCTCTCAAGGCGATGGACGATGTCGTACCTGCCGGTGCGAAATGCTTTCAGGATTGAAGTGACCGGGACGTTGTTGTGGCTGGCTTCGTGAGTCTTGCGGTTCGACATGTCAGCGGCATGCAGAGTCGAGTTGCCGGCGAGGTATTCATCGATCCTTTGCGAGACGAGACTTTCGAGATCCAGAAGATGGCCGGCGTTCTCCTGCATGGACCAGCGGCCATCGGCCTGCGTGGTTAGTGTTTCAGGTGAAAGACCGGCGAGCAGCTCCTCTAGACGAGCAGGCGTGCCGCGGATCCGCTCGATCATTTCGGGATAGGTGCCAGCGGGGAAATCGAAATTAAAGCGGCGGTCGGTCCATTTGATTCTCATAGGTCCTGTGGGACCTATTCTAACCTTAATGCCCCTCGTTTGGCTGTGTCAGGCTGAACCAGTTACCCGAGTTGTCTTTGAAAACGGATTCAATGCCGTAAGGTCTTTCGGCCGGCTCGGAAATGAATTGCACGCCTTTCGCTTTCAGCTCCTCGTAAGTTCTACGACAATCGTCTGTATTGAACACGCCCGCGCCGAGCACTCCCTTGTTCATGATCGCGCGTAATTGTTTTGACGTCTCTTCGTCCATCAGCATTCCGGGCTTCGGCTCCATCAGGATTAGTTCAAAGTCAGGTTGATCGTTCGTGCACATCGTCAACCAGCGGAAATCTTCGCCGACCATCGCATCGGTATGGACCTTGAAGCCCAGCTTGTCGCGATAAAATTCCAGCGCCTCGTTTTGATTGTTCACAAAGATTGTGGCGTGAGACATCTTGCGGATCATTTTGTTTGATTCTCCTTGACGAAAGTGATTTGAAGATAGTCGTTCCTTGCCGGCAACGCTTCTCCAAAATTGCTTTTTTAGACAGGATTGCAGGATTTTCAGGATTAACAGGATTCCAGCTTGTGCATGACGAGGAAGCAGCCGGGAACCTGGCGCTTC
>JBKPJS010000309.1:0-4365 GCA_046730815.1 Acidobacteriota bacterium | reverse complement strand
GAACGATGCCGAGGTGATCGAACGCATCGGCGAGTATCGCCGCACCCATGACGATTTTCACTTGCTCTTCCACGACACGCACCATCGCGTGGCCGCACATGAAGAGCTTCCCTTCACTTTGCGGAACTACGACGGCGTGCTCGCGTACGGGCAAGTGCTCACAGACAAGTACCTGCGCAACGGTTGGTCCAGGCGAGCATGGACCTGGCACGAGGCTGCTGACGTGCGCGTGTTTCATCCGCAACCACAAATCTCAAGCACGCTGGACTTGGTATGGATCGGTAACTGGGGTGATGACGAGCGCTCCGCCGAGTTGCAGGAATTCCTCATTCAACCCGTGAAAGATTTGCAATTGAATGCGGAAGTGTACGGCGTTCGCTACCCGGAGGATGCAATCGCAGCCCTTAAGCAAGCAGGCATTCGTTATCGCGGTTGGTTGCCAAACTACAAAGTGCCCGAAGCCTTCGCCAAAGCGCGCGTGACGTTGCACATTCCGCGCCGGCCATACGTCCAGGAACTACCCGGTATTCCCACGATTCGACCGTTCGAAGCTTTGGCCTGCGGTATTCCGTTGATCTGCTCGCCGTGGGATGACGCAGAAAAACTATTCACGCCCGGCCGTGATTTTCTCGTAGCTGGTGACGGCACGGACATGAAACAACTCATTTACAGAGTACTCAGCGAACCTTCGTTCTCAGACGAACTGGCTGCCAACGGACTCGAAACCATAAAGCGAAGGCACACTTGCGCGCATCGCGTGGATGAGCTGCTTGGCATTTATGCGCAACTGGCCGAGGAGACTAAACAACTGGTGGCGATATGAAAGACAGAATGAACATCGCATTCTTTGGCTCCAGTCTGGTTTCGGCTTACTGGAACGGCGCAGCTACTTATTACCGTGGCATCATACGAGCGCTGCATGGGCTGGGCCACCAGATCACGTTCTACGAACCAGACGCTTACGACCGGCAGAAACATCGAGACATACCCGATCCGGATTGGGCGCGGGTTGTCGTCTACCCGGTCGATGGTGAATACGACGTCTTGAACGCAGTCGAATGCGCCTGTGGCGCGGACATGATAGTGAAAACCAGTGGCGTTGGTGTTTACGATCGGCTGCTTGAAGCAGCGATTCTCGATATCAAAGATCCACACACGCTTGCTGTCTTCTGGGATGTTGACGCGCCTGTCACTCTTGATCGCGTAAAAGCCGACGCTTCAGATCCATTCAAAGATCTAATACCGCTTTACGATCTGATTCTCACTTATGGCGGTGGCGAACCCGTCGTGAAGAATTATGAAGCGCTGGGTGCGCGTGCATGTGTGCCTATCTACAACGCGCTCGATGCGGACACGCATCATCCGGTTCCAGCCGAGGAACGATTCGCGTGTGATCTCGGGCTGCTGGCGAATCGTTTGCCGGATCGAGAGGCGCGCATCGACCAGTTCTTCTTTGAGGCAGCGAAAAGACTTCCAGATCATCGCTTCATGCTCGGCGGCAGCGGGTGGGCCGATAAGCCCATGCCTGCAAACGTGAACTATGTCGGTCACGTTTATACGCGCGATCACAATGCGTTCAATTGCTCGTCACGCGCTGTTCTCAACGTGAACCGCGACAGCATGGCGAGCTACGGCTTTTCACCGCCGACCCGCATTTTTGAAGCAGCGGGATCGGGCGCGTGCTTGATTACGGATGCGTGGGAAGGGATCGAAACATTTTTAACTCCCGATCGCGAGGTGCTCGTAGCGAGTAATGCTGACGATGTGGTCCAACACTTAACTGCATTGAGGCGCGAAAAAGCAAAACAGATCGGCGAAGCTGCACGGCAACGCGTACTGGCTGAGCACACCTACGAACATCGTGCGCTGCAACTTCAGCGCCTGCTCGATGAAGGAATTGAGATCGAATTGGGGGATGCTGTAGTGGCCTGATTTTGACTTCTTCTCGGTGCAACAAAGAATACCAAGTACATGACTAAACCGCTGGACATCGTTATCTTCGGTCTTTCCATTACCTCCTCATGGGGCAATGGACATGCGACGACTTTTCGCGCCCTCGTTCGCGCTCTCAGCGCGCGCGGGCACAACGTGTGTTTCCTCGAGCACGACATGCCCTGGTACGCCGAACATCGCGACCTGCCGAACCCACCTTACGGACTGACGCAACTCTACAAGTCGCTGCCGGAGCTGAAAAGGAAATTTGCGCGGAAGGTGACGAACGCAGACCTTTGTATTGTGGGTTCGTATGTTCCTGAGGGCGTCGCGATTGGTGAATGGGTGATGCGGACGTGTCGTGGCGTCAAAGCATTCTACGACATCGATACTCCGGTAACGCTCGCCAAACTCACATCGGGAGATGCTGAGTATTTGAACGCGCGTTTGGTGCGTAGCTACGACCTTTACCTGTCATTTACCGGTGGCCCAGTGCTCAGGAAGATTGAGCGTGAACTAGGATCGCCGATGGCTCGTGCGTTGTATTGCTCCGTGGATGCAAAGATCTATTCTCCCGCAGAGGCGAAGCCAAAGTGGGACCTCGGTTACATGGGCACGTACAGCGTCGATCGCCAGCCGTCACTCGACGAGTTACTGATTGAGCCGGCGAGGCGGTCGCGCAAACTGAAAGCGGTGGTCGCGGGTTCAATGTATCCGAAGGAACTCTCCTGGCCACCGAACCTCGAGCGAATCGAACACCTTGCGCCAGTCGCTCATCGCGGTTTCTACAATTCACAAAGGTTCACACTGAATCTCACGCGGGCTGACATGCGAACAGCAGGTTTTTCGCCGAGCGTGCGCCTCTTTGAAGCCGCTGCGTGCGGCACACCGATCATTAGCGACTACTGGCCCGGCCTGGAAACTTTCTTTGAGCTAGAAAAAGAAATCCTGACGGCCTCTTCCGCAGACCAGGTGCTGCATTACCTAAACGAGATCGACGACCACGAGCGGCGTGCGATCGGCGACCGCGCACGCGTGCGCGTTCTGGCCAGCCATACATCTGAACAAAGGGCGATAGAGCTCGAAGGCTACGTTGCCGAAGTCATGCAAACGGCGAGTGCGACACCGCTCAGCGCTCAATCCGCGGGAGCAATCGCGTGACTACCTTTTTTCTAATCAGGCACGCGTCCTGCAACGGCTTGGGCCAAACATTGTGGGGCCGAACACCCGGCGTTTGTCTGAATGAAACAGGAAAACTACAGGCGCAACGGCTCGCGGAACGCTTTCGCGGAATGAAATTCGAGGCAATCTATAGCAGTCCACTGGAACGAGCGCTGGAAACTGCGGAAACAATCGCCCGCTCGATGAACCTCGAAGTCAACAAGAATTCAGCGTTTGACGAAATTGATTTTGGAGAATGGACAGGAAAATCATTTGACACGCTTTCCGGCAATGAACTTTGGCAGCGCTTCAACAACGAGCGCAGCACTACCCGAATTCCTGGCGGAGAGTCATTTCTGGAAGTGCAAACCAGAGTCGTGATCGAGTTGGAGAGACTTTCGTCGCAACACAACAACACGCGTGTGGCGATAGTTTCGCATGCCGATGTAATTAAAGCAGCCGTCGGATATTTCACAGCCACTCCGATCGACCTGCTCCAGCGCATCGAGATTTCGCCGTGTTCAGTCAACGTCATCGCAATCGATAAAGACAGAGTGAGATTGCTAACCATCAACAACACAGGCGCACTATCCGATCTTTTGTGATTTTTGCGCCTTTTTGTGGCCTATGAAGATTGTTTTCTTCGGTCTAACAATCAGTTCGTCGTGGGGCAACGGCCACGCAACCTTGCTTCGCGGCCTCTTCAAGGCGTTGGCAGCGCGCGGTCATCGCATCGCTTTCTTCGAACGCGACGTGCCCTACTACGCTGCACATCGCGACCTGATTGAGTTACCCGGCGTTGAGCTTCATCTTTACCGCGAATGGCTGCAGATCAAATCACTGGCGCGCAAGGTCGTCGCAGAGTCTGACGTCGCGGTGGTCACCTCGTATTGTCCCGATGGTATAGAAGCCACCGAGCTCGTCGTTTCATCCAACGTGAGCCTGCGAGTGTTTTACGATCTCGACACTCCCATCACACTCGAAGCACTACAAAAAGGTGAGCAGCTCGCTTACATCGGTCCACGCAAACTCACCGACTTTGATCTTGTTCTAAGTTACACCGGCGGCGCAGCGTTGACTGCTCTAAAGGATCAACTTGGTGCTCAACGCGTGGTTCCGCTGTTCGGCAGTGTCGATCCCAATATTCATCAGCCGGCGCCTGCGCTTTCGCGGTACGAAGCAGATCTTTCTTATCTCGGAACCTATGCTCCCGACCGGCAATCGCTGGTTGATCGCCTCTTTATTCAAGTCGCGCGCAGAATGCCCGATCGA
>JBKPJS010000308.1:0-3746 GCA_046730815.1 Acidobacteriota bacterium | reverse complement strand
TCCTCGCAGCGCGCTCGTGGCGATACCAGTAGGATAAAAGTGTCGCATCAGTGAGTCCAAGAGCGCCGTGCACTTGAATCGCACGATCCAGCACCTTCTGTAATATTCCCGCCACAAAAAACTTGATGAGCGAGATGTCCTCGCGTGCTGACGCAGCGCCTTTCTGGTCAATGGCGCGCGCAGTTTGCAATACCACTAAACGCGCAGCATTGATCTCAGCACGGCTCTCGGCGATCCACTCCTGCACATTTTGCCGGCTGCCAAGCAACACACCCGGCGATAATTCCCTGCGCGCCGCGTAGCTGCACATCAAATCAAACGCTCGTTCGCAGATGCCGATCCAACGCATGCAATGATGAATTCTTCCTGGCCCAAGTCGCTCCTGTGCGATAGTAAAACCCTCGCCTTCCCTTCCCAGCAGGTTGCTTTGCGGCACGCGACAGTTTTCGTATCTGACTTCCGCGTGACTCGCGTAATCGCTGCCCTCGTCGCCCATGACACTGATGTTTCGCACTAGATTGAAACCCTGCGTCGGAATGGGAACGATGATCTGACTCGCGCGCTTGTATTTCGACGCCTCAGGATCCGTTATCGCCATCACAATCGCGAAGCTCGCTCCCTCCGCGGAGGAAGTGAACCACTTGTGACCGTTAATGACGTAGTCGCTGCCGTCCTTCACTGCCGTTGTGCTCATCCACGTCGGATTCGATCCGGGATGCTCGGGCTCGGTCATCGAGAAACAACTCCGCACGTCGCCCCGCGCCAGCGGCATAAAATATCTTTCCTTCTGTTCGGCCGTGCCGTGCTCCATCAGGATTTCCATGTTTCCGATGTCGGGCGCCTGGCAGTTAAACAGATAGTGACCGATGGGCGTGCGGCCCAATTCTTCACTGACGAGCGCAAACTCAGAAAGCGCTAGTCCCAACCCGCCGTATTCTTTCGGCAAGTGCGGCGCCCAAAGGCCCATGGCTTTCACGGCGTCGCGTTTCGCAGCTAAAGAAGGCGCGAGATCCCTGAAACGAAGCCGCAGAAAGTCAGACTCGAGTGGATAAACCTGGGCGCGCAGGAATTCTTTGATTCGGTCGAGCAGTCCGAGAAGTTCCTCGTTGTGATGATCGGTCATTGGTTGTATTTAACATCTCAACAACCGAAGTACAAAGCTCAGCGTTGGCCTAGTTGCTGGCGGGCAATTGCCCAGCGATGTTGGATCAGGCTGGCGGTGGACGTATCAAAGGTCTTGTCGCGAGATAGTGAGGTGAAGATATTCATCAGTTCTTTCTCTTCCGCGCTGCTTGGCGCCTTCGCCTTGCGCAACGTCAAAATTTGCGAGCCAAGCGCGTCAGCCGTTTGCAGCTTGAAGAGATAGTTGCGCGGGTATCTTTCAGATAACTCGCGTGCAACTTTGAGGGCATCGCTCCAGCGCTTCTCTCTCTTGTAAAGATCGATGAGCAGGACACGAGCGACGTCGCGCGCCCATTGACCTTCGTTCGCAACACGTTCGAGTGTTTCCAGACCGCGCTTCTTCGAGCCACGCACGCCCATCGTTCCCGCCAGCATCTTTGCCGGCAAAGGCAGCGAACCCACGATGTAGTTTTGTAGACCGATGGTCAGCTCCGCGTCATGAAATTGCGGCGACAGCTTGAGCACCTCGCGATGATGGTCTACCGAACTTGAGCCCGCGCGCAGTGCTGCCATGAATTTTCGTTCGACTGCACCGGCGAAGGCCGCCTCGAGACCTTCTGCCGCGCCCAGAAAGTAAAGTGCATCG
Organism: Acidobacteriota bacterium; assembly: GCA_046730815.1. Classification (GTDB taxonomy): domain Bacteria; phylum Acidobacteriota; class Blastocatellia; order Pyrinomonadales; family Pyrinomonadaceae; genus PSRF01. Next base: position 1,978 of record JBKPJS010000308.1, on the reverse strand, counting down.
ACGTCACGCGGATTTCGTCGCAGTCGCGCTTGGGAGAGCAGTTTTGCGCGACGGATCCAATTGCGGAATTCTTCAGTTTGCCGGCGATCTGCCTTCGGTTTCGTATTGGTGTACGCGTCGGTGCTGTAAAGCGTCGCTTTTAGTTCCCAGGCTTCGTTCAACTGCTGCAACCACAAACTCGACGCGTAACACTGCGCGCCGGCTGGATGATCGGGTGCGAGGTCAACCATCTTTTGAAAGCGTTTGCGCGCGCCTTCGTAATCGAGGTTGTAGAGTGCTTCGTACCCTTCCGCGCGCAGCGTATTGAGCTCCTTCTGACTCGAAGCAGTGACAAGCGAAATGAGTGTGACGAAGATAGCGATAATTATTTTCATCTGAAGGATCTTCAATCCAGTACCAACTTTCTTCTAGAACACAAGTGACAGTTAACTAACTGCCACACGCTCGCCGACGACACCACACGCTGTCTCGTAAAGTTCCGAACATGCTATGCCGGCCGCAAATCTATTATCTCAGCCGCACCATCATCTGCGTCACTGGATTGCTCTCGATCGGTACCCTCTTCATCCCAATCTCCAATCCGCTGCTTATCCTGTTCGACATTCTCTTCCGCACTTACCTGATTTTTCTCGGCACAGTTATGGCCCACGAGAGCGTCCACGGACACCTTGGCTCTTCCAAAGCCGCGAACTTCTGGTGGGGACGTATCGCCTTGCTGCCCAGCATGGTTCCCTTCACAAACTTTCGCAAGACCCACCAGTTACACCACGCACACACGAATCTTCCCGATCACGATCCGGACCATTTTATGAAATCGCGCAACTTCCCCGAACTGTTCCTGCGCGCCCTCGCGATGCCACATCACTGGTTCTTCTGGCTGCGCCAGCGTGGTCGCATAAAACGCAGCGACTTGATTGAACTCACGCTCAACTATCTCGGCATTTTTTCGATCTTCTTTATGGTTTTGTTTTTCGCGGGCGTAACCCGGTTGTTATGGGGCATGGTTCCGCCGCTAATGCTCGTTTCGCTTCTGCTCTGGTATCCCTTCGCAGTGCAAACCCACGAAGGCTTTTCGACTGGCTCGGCGCACTCGCGCTCGCACAACTACTACGGTCATTTCATGTACTGGTTCTCCCTGGGCCTCTCGATGCATCGCGTGCATCACCTGAAACCGAAACTCTCATGGATCGAGTTGCGAGCATTCGTAGAGCCGATTCCGCGAGGATTGTCGAAGTGGCGGCCACAACGTGATATCCAGCCACAAGTATGAATGCGAATGCCGAAATGAGAATGCCACTGCTGGACGCGGTGTTCTACCTGCTGGACAGCGTACGCTCGCCGCAAGACTTTACGTTTATTTTTCACTTGCGCGATCCGCCTGATGTCGATGGCTTGCAAGCAGGCGCGAGAAGCGCGATGAATCGCTTTCCTACAAGCGCTTCTTTTATCAACCGCCAAAAATGGATCAGTCGCGAAGACACGCAATTCAAACTGGATGCGGTATCAACGATCGAAAGCCTCGTCGATGAGCCGTTCGATCTGCGAAATCAGGTCCCGATCAAACAAGCCTTTATCTCGAATGGTAGCGCACGTCTTGTCACCAGGTTTCATCACGCCGCTGCCGATGGGTTGAGCGCCGCGTTGTGGTTGGGCCATCAACTCAACGTCGCGTACGGCCTCGAAGCAGTCGAGCGCGAGCGAGCACCGTTCATCCCGCTAACTCTGCGCCGTCTTTCAACGTCTGTGCGTAGAAGCCAGTTTGCGTTCCCCGGAGCTTCTGATCGTCTGTCAACATCGCACAGCAAGCCCTCGGGATCAAGACGTTGGGTCACGATAGGCTTCCCTGCTTCAGACCTTCAGAAAGCTTGCAGACGCATAGGCGGATTTACCTACAGCGATCTGCTCGCGACATGCACGCTCGAAGTCTTTTCACGCTGGAATTCCATTTGTAGGGGCGGCCCTCCGTGGCCGCCCGATC
>JBKPJS010000307.1:0-14146 GCA_046730815.1 Acidobacteriota bacterium | reverse complement strand
ATGTAGAGACGCGTGGCATGGTCGTCGAGCACAAAGTTTTCCGGATCCGTGCCTGCTTCATATTTCGCGATGATGTTGCCGTCGAGATCGAGCTGGGCGATCTTGTCTTCGCCTTGCGATTGGTTGGTGGGATAACTGATTGCGACCCAGAGTGTGTTTCTGTCGGCACTCAAACGGATTCCTCGCAGCCGCCCGCCGACTTTGATCGTCGAGACGGCTCGAGCGGTTTTGGTGTCGATCACTGTGATGGTGCCATCGCGTTCGTTAGTGACGAATGCAAGGGGGCCCGCGGGTTTCGTCGTGCAGCTAGTGAACGCAAGAACAAGCAGAAGAAGTTTCACGCAAAGGCGCAAAGGCGCAAAGGAAGATGCTAAGAGGACAGCGCACTTATTTGCGTCTTCCTTTTCGCTTGGGCGCCCTTGCGCGAGATACTCTTCAGCTTTCATGACGGATACTGCTCTTCCTTTAGCGGTAACAACTTATCTACCTCACACAGAAGACGCAGGTGCTGCGGATCCGAGAGATCCAACTGGTCCCAGGGTATCCGGTAACCCTGACTTCTCTTCGCTCTAAAGAGACGCAGTAGGGTCCGGCCTATGCTCCATGCCGCCAGTCGTTCAAGCATTGCATAACTACCCACCAGAAACTCCGACACGAAAAAGAAACCTTTGTCCTGGTGCGTGCGCACGTCTTCCAATCGTCCGATTGGCTGCCCGTTGAGCGCAAACACTTTCTCACCCAACAAGAGTTGTACGTGAACCATTTGCTTCGCCATTTATGCCCCCGGAATACGACCAATAACTTTCTTCCGCAGCCAAAGTTCCCATTCCAACGCCGGAGTCTTTTCAGCTTCAACATCCGCCACTACCTTGTTCAAACCGACGTGGAGTTTGCCCCACGGAATGAGATACGGATCGGGGTCAATATTTAGACTCTTCAAAAATCGCGCAGTCACTTTCCCCAAGCGAGTGCTCATCCGATCCATCAAAGTCTTTACTCCCAACTCGATGTACGCGACTCGCGGCGGGCGATCCGGTTCAAGCTCCAGAATGATGCCGTCGACTCGACCCATCCGCCGCTGCTTACGATCTTCCAACTGTTTGTCGAGACAATCTCTGACTAAATTCATCAACTACCTCCGAAGATCTGCAACGGAATAGCGACGATCGCCAGCACAAAGGCCAGGCCGATAATCACAATCACAACGGCATTCGAGAACCAGCTATTGCGATAAACACGCACGTAACTATAGTCGTTCATCAAAAAAAGAAAGGGTACGATGGAAACCGGTAGCGTTGCGGCGGTCAGTGCCATCGAAAAGATTGTCAGCGTCAAAGGATCGAGACCCACCAGTGTCGACAGCGCTCCAAGAATGATCGTGATGGTGTAGGCTGCGCTGAAGCGCGCCTCGGCGCTCGGGTGTTGATTCTCACTCCAGTTCCAGCCAAAGCCCTGCGCCGTCAGATAGGCGATTTCCAAAGTGATTTCCATCGCTGCGCCAAGGCAGGCAATGCCAATCGAGGCAACTAACAGCCAGAATCCCCAGTAGCCGAAGACCGGCGTGAGCAGCATGGGCAACTGCGAGTAATGCTCCATCTTCATCCCTTGCGGCGCAAAGATCATTGCCGCCAGTATGAGGACCGCGATAGAGATCACCGAGCCAAAAGTCATGCCTCCTGTCGCGATCACCCGATTCACGCCGACGTAACCCTCATTCCATTCATCTTCGATCGCACCGGATGAGTAGAAGAAATACAGGTATGGAGAGATCGTCGCACCGAGAATCGAAACAGCGACGAACCAGTAATGAACAGAATCATGCCGCGGCAATGACGGCAACGCGCCTCTTAACACTTGCGACCACGGCGGATGGATGATGATCGCGCCTACGACGAAGCACAGCGTCACGAGACCAAGGATTGAAACGCCCTTTTCGATTACTCCAAACGTGCCCTTCCAAATGATCAACCAAATTACGAGTGCTACGGGCACGGCCCACCACTGAAGACCGACGCCCGTGGCGAGTTCGAGGGCGATACACACGCCGCCGATCTCCGCAGAGAGCACCAGCAAGCTCACCAGGCCGAGAACGAGGTAAAGAAGTACAAAGTAATTGGAGCCGAAGCGTTCGCGAATCGCATCAGGAATGGTCCGCCCGCTGACGGCCGAAAACCGGCCTGCCTGTTCGACGAGAAAGATGATGCAGAGACCACCCAGCACGATCGCCCAGATCAGTTGAAAAGAGAAATCAGCACCAGCCTGCGCTGCTGTGGCGATCGATCCGATCTCCAAAAACCCGCCGACGCTCGTAACAATACCCAGCGCGATCTCCAGGATCTTCTTCATGGGTGTTGGTGCACCCTCATGGAGTTCTTCTCTGCTTCACGCAACCAGCCCGCAAACAACGCGAGTCCGGCAATCACGTAAACCAGACCGGCCGGGATCCACATGATCAGTCCACCGAGTTGCTGGTCCTCCAAGGGCGTGAGTCCCCACGAACTCGTCAGGCCCACGTATGACGGGTACCAAACCGATCCGGCGATGGTGATCAGAGCGCCAAGCGCGCCACTGTGAATTGAAGTGGTGAAGAGATAGAGCACCGCGGCGCCGTAACCCATCGCGCCTTGTGGTCCATGAATCAGTGCCCACCAAAACAGCAGCGCCGAAAGCAGGAACGAAAGGTGTTGCGCGGTGTGCACTGCTTCGTTGTGTAGCACGGCTTCGAATAGCACGGGGATGTGCCAGACCCACAAAGCGATCGCATGTACGAGCCATGCGACTAGCGGAATCGTGAGTGCCCGCCAGACGCGGTTGATCCAACCGATTTTTGCGACGTTGCCGATGCGGCGTGACCAGTTAAGAGGTAATGCCCACAGGAAAGCGATTAGTGGGCGTCCGAGCACGAGCAGGGGCGCAGCGACGAGCATCAGGACTTCGTGTTGCGACATGTGCGCGGCGAAGAGCACGCGTCCCCATGCATGCAGCGGTGAAACGAGGGCGACGAACAAGGCGAGCCAGCCGCCGGCAAAGCAGAGCGCTTCCCAGGTGCGAATGGATCTGCACTTCGGTGCTTCGCGCCAGAGACGCTGTAACCCGATCGCGAACAGTAGTGCAGAGATGCCTAGCGTGACGGTGACCAGCGGTTCGAAGCTCCAGGCGCGTGCAAGATCGTGCCAGTTATGTGGTTTGCCTTCATGAGCGATTGCGTTGGTAGCACATCCAAATAAAAACGCTACTCCCGATAAAAGATGATCTCTGTGCAACCTCTGTGTTCTCTGTGTCTCTGTGGTGTTCTTTGCTCGAACTAAAAACGACCACAGAGACACAGAGAACACAGAGGATGCACAGAGAAGGCGTTTCATTATCACCTCTGACAAGGATCGAACTGAATCGTCGCGATGCCCTGCGCCACAATCAACAGAAACGACATCGCACTGCTCAGTATTCCCAGCACCGCGATAAACCGGATGCGTGTCGCCACATCGGGCGCTTCGGTGGGCCAGTCTGTACCTGCCTGCTTCCAAACCACATATGCAATGAACGCAGTCGCAACTGTTAACGCAATCGCAGCGATGATCACCGCATACAGCCCTACGTTACGCTGCGCCGAACAAGCTTGCCGCACCAACACAAAATTAATCTGCATTTCGATCGCGGTGATTATCGGGCCAAGCACCACCAGCAGCCACAGAGCTTTCGGAGTTGTCGTCTGAAGTTCCTCTTCCATCTCAGTTACCCAACTCGCGGCGTGAAATAGATTATTGCGTAGAGCAGCAACCAGATCGCCACCACCCAGTACCAGTAAACCGCCAGCGTCACGATATCGACGCGGTGCTTCATGTCGTACTCCCGCGTGAAGACCCAGACCGTCAACAAAACGGCTTCAGTTGTGAGCACGAAAAGATGCAGGTTGTGCATGCCCAGCAGGAACCAAACGATCGAACCGTAGGCGTTGCTGTCCCAGCGAAAATAGACCGCCGCATACTCAAAGCTGCGCAAAACAAGCGCAACCACTCCAAACACAACGGCGATTACGAGTCCAATCCGTGACATGGACCGGTTTCCCCGTCGCGCAGAGAGATCAGTCAAGATCATTGGAAAACAACTCGCCAGCAGGAGAATAGTGTTCGCGGTCCCGTACGAAAGCTCCGGAAGCGGGTTGAGTGTCGCCGTTAGCTGGGCCACTGGCGGCGGCCAGAGCGCAAAGTTTTGCCGCAGGTAAAAATAGCTCGCGATGAGGATGGCAAACATTGACGTCTCAATCGCGAGTAGAAAATTGTTCCCCCACCACACCGGATCGTAAGTATCAAACTCGTGGTGCGGCAGTTGGGAAATGTCGATAACGGTTCGTGTGCTCATACTTCTTTTGGCTGCAACTCATGCGACGGCGGCGCAAGTGTTTCCGAGCGTTCGCCGGTCTCGCGTGCTGTTTTGTTTTCGTAATTCGGATCGCCAAAAAACCAGCATGCGAGTGTGATGCCTGCCAGGATTCCCCCAACCAGAAACGCCCAGGGTGTGAATATGCCGGCAATGAACGTTACAGCCGTCGCCAGCGCCACCATAATCGGCCAGATCGATGGACCGGGAATTTCGAATCGCAGCTCCGGCTGCGCATCCAACACACTCGTGACAAGCGTCTCGCGTTTCGTCGTGCTTAGACCGCGAATCACTGGCGCCTCTTCAGGAGCCTGCCAAAGCGGGTATCGTCCCTGGACCACCGGGATGTTGTGAAAGTTGTAATTCGGCGGTGGTGACGTCGTAAGCCACTCCAAACCATCCGCGGCCCAGGGGTTGTCGCCTGCTACTGCACCCGCGCGCATCGCCCAAAACGCATTCACGATAAACACCAGCACACCCGCGGCCAGGATGAACGCGCCGATCGATGCGATCAGGTTCAACATGCCCCAACCGGTCTCCGGCAGGTATGTGTAAACGCGACGCGGCATTCCGTTCAGGCCGAGTTTGTGCATCGGAAAGAACACGAGATTGAAACCGATGAACATCAGCCAGAAGTTCCAACGGCCCGCGCGTTCGCTCAACATTCGTCCAGTCCACTTCGGAAACCAGTAATAAAACGCGCCAAAGAGTGGAAACACCGAACCGCCAATCAACACGTAGTGCAGGTGAGCGACGACGAAGAACGTATCGTGTATCTGTAGATCGAGCGGCACTGACGCCAGCATCACGCCGGTAAGGCCACCGAGAATAAAAATCGCAAAAAATCCGAGGACGAAAAGCAGCGGTGTCTTGATGTTCAACTTCCCGCCCCAAAGCGTCGCAATCCAACAGAAAATCTGTACGCCACTCGGAATCGAGATAATCATGCTCGCCGCTGTAAAGAAGCTCTGGCCCATCTGTGGTATTGGAGTGGCGAACATGTGGTGCACCCAGAGACCAAAACCGATGAACCCGGTGGAAATCAATGAGAGCACGAGTGCGAGATGTCCGAAGATTTTGCGCCGCGCGAACGTGATGATGATCGGCGAGATGAATCCGAGCGCCGGAATGAAAATAATGTAGACCTCCGGATGGCCGAAGAACCAGAAGAGGTGTTGATAAAGAATCGCGTCGCCACCTTCAGCCGGGTTGAAGAAGTGTGTATCGATCAAGCGATCGCTTGCGAGAAAACTGCTGGCGAGCATCACTGCGGGCATCGCAAAGATGATCATGAACGACGTAATTACCTGTGCCCAGACAAACAGCGGCAGACGATTGAGCGACATTCCGGGCGCGCGCATTTTGAAAGCCGTACCAATGACGACAATGGCGCCCACCAGCGCAGAGAGCTCAGTAAATGTGATCATCTGCGCCCAGACATCGACGCGCTTTCCGGGCGAATACGCCGGACCTGACAGCGGCACGTAAGCGAACCAACCCGCGTCTGGACCGGTATTCAAAAAGAAGCCGGCATAAAGAAAAAGGCCGCCGATCAAGTACACGTAATAGCCATAAAGATTCACTCTCGGGAAGGCCACGTCGCGCGCGCCGATCATCAATGGGACAAGATAAATTCCCATCGCAGTCATGATCGGCACTGCAAACAGAAACATCATCGTGGTGCCGTGTACCGTGAAGATTTGGTTGTATCGATCCGGACTGAGGAAGTGATTCTCGGGACGAGCGAGTTGAATTCGCATCAAGGCCGCTTCGATACCGCCGAGCACGAAGAAAATAAAAGCCGTGACTATGTAACGCAACGCGATGGCTTTGTGATCGGTGTCGGTGAACCAGCCGCCCAGGCCACGCGGGCGCGCCCACGTGCGCTCGAGCTCTTCTCTTTCGCGCCCCATCGTTTCGGCCAACTCTTCATCGCTGATCTTGGCCATTGAGATCTTAGGTGGTTGTTGTGCTCTTTCGTCGCTCATTTCAAGTTCTGCAAATAGTCCAGTAGTGACTGAAGATCTTGTTCACTAAAGTTGTTCTGCGGCATCTTGTTGCCGGGCTTCACCGATTGCGAATCCTTGATCCATTGCGCGAGATGATCGCGCGTGTTTGTCAAGGTCGCCGCTGCAATCATGTTGCGACTCGCGATGTGCGTCAGGTTTGGACCGATGTTTGATCCTGCCGGCGTGCCGTTGATTGCATGACACATAACGCAAGGCGCCGAGAGAAACACTTGTTGCCCATGTTTCTGCGAATCGCTTGCCGGCGGCGCCGACGTTTGCGTTTGGTTCTGCCGCCACGCGTTGAACTGTTCGTGCGGCTCGGCGACGATCCAAAGGGCCATCTTTGCGTGCTGTAGCCCGCAGTATTCCGCGCACTGGCCGCGATAGACGCCCGGCTTGTCTGCCTGCAACCAGATCGTGTTGACCTTTCCCGGAATCAGATCCTTTTTGCCCGCGAGATTCGGCACCCAGAAACTGTGAATCACGTCAGCACCACGCAACGTGAACGTGACCGGCACACCCACCGGAATATGTATCTCATTCGCAGTCGTGAAGATGTTGCTGGCATCCACGTCGTTGTAACGAACTTCCCACCACCACTGGTGACCGGTAAGCTCGATCGATAAACCGTTCTTGTATGCCAGCTCGGCGGTCATCGATCGTCCCGCTGAAAAACTCGCGATCAAAAACACGAACAGGATGATGACGGTTATCGTGATCGCGCTGATCACGACATTTCGTTTGCGACGTTCCTGGTCCTGCGGCGGTTCGAGAATCGGTGTCGACTCGGTTAGCGGTTCAGAGGTTCGCTTTCTGAGCGCGAGCAGCAGCGCGATCATGACGACTACAAAAACGACCGAGCAGACGATGAACATCAACCACCAAAGCCGGCTGAGATTGTCGGCCTGTGGGCCTGCTGGATTAATCGCGTTTTGAATACCACCGCACGACGAAAAGCAGAGCGCCAGAACACACTGCAAGATTCGCCGGGTTGTGGTGGTTAGCTTGCTCATTAGTACGGCGGTGCCGTCGACTGCTGCGGCGTTTTCCTTTCGGTGCGTTGCTCAGAGCGACGCGCGTTCATTGAGTCGTTTCGAGTAGGCGCAACGTCTTTTCGCAACTGCCCGCTCATCGAACGAACGTAGGCGGCGATCTGCTGAATTTGACTGTCGGGGATCTTTTGCCGGAACGAAGGCATGCCGTTCGGGCGGCCCTCGACGATGGTCGAATAAATATTTTGCGGGCTGTCACCGTAGATCCATACGGCGTCCATCAGCGGTGGCCCAATACCGCCGCCGCCGTTGAAGTGACAGCCGCTACAGTTGTATTGGGTAAACAGACGCTTGCCTTCGTTAGTGTCGAAAGCGCGCTGATCGGACGGATTTTGTATCGGCTGCTGCAAGCCGGTAGTGCCTGGATGAATGTCGCTCATCGTGACGTCGTAGGACTTGAAGTTCGACGGAGGCTGCGAAAACTGTCGTTGCTCGCGTTTGCAAGCGGCCACAAAAAGGCACAAAAACGCACAAGAGAGCAGGAGTCTAAACACCGTTGCCTCCTTTCTCCATGTCTACTCTCGGCACTCGATAATCTTCAAGAATCCGATCGATCTCCGCACGACGCTTTTCCATCACTTCCTCGACCTGATCCTTCAGCTCCTGATCGCCGCGTCGCACGCCCATTGAAATATCAAAGACAAACGGCATGAAGGGTTGATCGATCTGCGGAGACACGGGGACAATTTCCATCGGCACGCGCGACTGCTTCGCGAAATAACCAGCAAGCGGGCCCCAAACGATCGCCAGATCGATGTCGCCCTTCGTCACCGCGTCGACGATGCGCGCGGGAGGATCGTGCTGGCTGTAATCGCCATAAAGTGTGTAGCCGCGAACGTTCTCGACGATGTTGCGCCTGCTCAGCGCGTGTGCGGGCGGCGCATTACTGAAGTCGTCGCCAATGATCTGCACCCCGATGCGAACTGTTTTGAGGATTGGATCATCGAGGGAGTTAACGTTTAGCCCGCGGTCCTTGCGATAAAGAAAGACGTAGGTGGACCGGTAATACGGCTTCGTCGTCAAAGCCATTTCAAATCCGGAAGGCACACCGATCACGACGTCGCAAACACCGGACCTTAACGTATTGCGAAAGAAACCGCGCCGCTGTGCCCACCAGGTGTATTCGACGCGTTCGTTCAAGTCGCGGGCCAACAGTTCCGCGATCTTGTTTTCAAAACCTTCGCCGCGCTCATTGGAAAAAGGAAGGTTGTTTGGATCGGCGCAGACGCGCAGGACACCGGCTGGACGTTTGAATTCCGGAACCGCAGCGATCGGAGCAGATTTATGTTCTGCACAACCGGCAAATAGTGCCACGATAAGGCACAAAGAGCACAAACTAAGGAAGCGTAAATACATAAAGCATGCCTCCCCTCGTCGTGGCATTCGGCAGATCGCCCATTGCGCCAACGAATCCCAAAGCCGCAGTTTGATCGCGGGGATCGAGTCCACCCGCGACAATCGCACCCGACCATCCACCGACACCCGCCAGGATCGCTACATACTGCTTGCCGTCAGGACCGCGATAACTAATCGGTTGACCAATGATCCCCGAGCCACACTTGAACTGCCATAGCAACGTTCCGTTTGTGGCGTCGACTGCTTTGAACCATCCATCCATGGTTCCATAAAAGACCACATTGCCTGCTGTTGCTACGGCTCCGCTCCACACCGGGAAATTCTCATCGATGGACCACACCTTCTCGTTCTTCACCGGATCCCAGGCCAGAAACTCTCCCCGGTGGCCGCCTGGTCCTGCATACATGCGCACGTTAGCGCCGACGTAAGGTGTGCCGGCGATGTAGTTCGCTTCCAATCCTTCCATGTCCATGCAAAGGTTTTGGTGTGGGATATAAACAAGTCCCGTCTTCGGTGAGAATGCCGACGGCTGCCAGTCTTTCGCTCCCGGCGCCGCCGGGCAAATCTCCCGCACGACCTGACCGACCTGTGTTTTCTTCTCTTCGTTGTAGGTTATTCGCCCGGTGCTGAGATCGACGCCTTTGGACGAAGTGATATAGGCATATGGATTCGCTGAAAGCACCTGACCGTTTGTGCGGTCCATCACGTAGACATAGCCGTTGCGCTCCGGCCGGACGAGGACCTTCCGCGTCTGTCCGTTTACCGGCAGCTCCATTAAGATCTGTTCGTTGATACCGTCGTAGTCGTGCAGATCGTGCGGACTGAATTGATAGAACCAGCGCGCCTCACCGGTGTCCGGATCGCGAGCAAAGATCCCGCAGGTCCACTTGTTGTCACCCGGACGTTGATCCGGATTCCATGGACCAGGATTCGCCGTACCGTAGAAGATCAGGTTCTGTTCCGGATCGTACGAGATCCAACCCCACATGGTGCCGCCGCCGATCTTCCATGCATCGGTGGGCCAACTCGTGACGCCGAGCTCCTTTCCCTGATCCTGCGGATAAAAGGGATGAAAGTTCGGACCGATCAAAACATCGGCATCTGGTCCCGTGTGATAGGCACGCCAGGCAATCTTGCCGTCAGCCGCATTAAGTGCCGTCAACCAGCCACGTACGCCAAACTCGCCGCCACTATTACCAACCAGCACTTTTCCTTTAACCACCAGCGGCGCCATCGTCATCGACTCGCCGAGGTTGATGTCGCCGACTCTTGTTTTCCAAACCTCTGTTCCAGTCGCAGCATCGAGCGCGATAGTGTTGTTGTCGAGCGTGTTGAAAAAGATCTTCCCGTCCGAGTAGACCACGCCGCGGTTGACGACGTCGCAACAAGCGACTCCCTGCGACGACGAACTTGGATTAGACTCGTACTTCCATTTCACCGGCGCGCCAGGCTGTGTCAGATCCAGCGCATACACGATGTTTGGATAGGGCGTGATGACGTACATCGTGTTGTTGACCACGATGGGCGCGGCTTCGTGACCCCGGACTACTCCGGTCGAAAAGGACCATGCAAGCTTGAGGTTCGCGACGTTTCCAGTATTTATGTCTTCGAGGCCGCTAAAACGCGTGCTGGCGTAATTCTTCGCAGGCATTGGCCACTGACCGTCTTCGGGTTCAGCGGCTACACTCGCGCCTGTCGGCGCCGTAAGTACGCGGTTTTGGGCTGTAGGTGATGGTTGCGAGTTACGCGGCGCGCAGGCCGCAGAAAGCACTAGCAAAGCGCAAGCAAGCGCCATCGCGCTTTGGAAACAAACCGGTAGTTTTGATTTCACCTCCCTGGGCCCCTGGTTCGTTCTGAGATTGGTATTGCACAAACTTGCATACAAAAGGCGTGCAATTCGTTTCGAGGTGGTCCAAGGAAGAGAGCGTGGGTATTATCGTTGCTTATCGCGGATTGAGAAGCGACACTTCCGACAAAGCATCTATCTTGCAGTTGAGAAACAGAACAGCATCAGTGTGCCGGTGTAATAAAAGACGACAAAGCTGGATCTCCGCTTGGTGCGTGATGCTCCTTGCTTTCGCCAGCAGCGCGGCTCAACAGCACATCTCCGGCAGCGTCTCTGATCCTACGGGTGCGGCGATAGCGCGCGCTTCAGTTGAATTCGAATCGAGCGGAAGTATTCTTCGAACTACCACCGACGCCGCAGGAAATTTTACGATGTTAGGTACGCAATCGTACGGAACGCTCTCGGTCAGTTCACCGGGCTTTACAACAGTCAGAGTTGAGCTTCCCGCAACAGCGAGTGGACCGCTTCAAATTCGCCTCGAACCGGCAGGTATGATTGAAAGAATTCTCGTCCGGGCCGACGACGAGCGAATTCCCTCAACGCCTGCGAGCCAGTTTTCGATTAGCAAACGCGAGATCAATTTGTCTGGAGCACTCACAATTGATGATGTGCTGCGACAGGCGCCGGGGTTCTCGCTGTTTCGACGTTCCGGTGGCCTCTCCGCGAATCCCACTTCCCAAGGTGTTTCACTCCGAGGCGTAGGCGCGAATGGCGCCAGCCGCGCGCTCGTGCTCCTTGACGGCGTGCCGCTGAACAGTCCGTTCGGCGGCTGGGTCTACTGGAATCGCCTGCCGCGCGTGAATATCGAAAGCATGCAGGTTAATAACGGCGCGACTTCCGATCTTTATGGCAGCGGCGCGCTCGGGGGAGTCATTAATATAAGGACGCGCACTCTCGCGAGCGAGGCGCTCGACGTGGAGGCCTCGGCGGGAAATAAGGCTACGGGCGCGATTTCATTTAGTGGTGGAAGGTTGTTTGGCAATTGGGGAATAGCTGTCGCTGGACAGGCTTTGCGTACCGGTGGATATGTTCTTGTACCTGAGAATCAGCGCGGTTTGGTCGATACTGCCGCGGGAACCGCGGATCTCACGGGTTCGATTACACTCTCAAGAGCGCTGGGTCCCGATGTCCATGCGTTTTTGCGTTTGAGTTCGTTTGGCGAAAGCCGCAAAAACGGGACGCCGGTTCAACTCAACGATACGCGGATCTGGTCAGTCGATCTCGGGACTGATTGGTCCAGTCAAACCGCAGGCGACTTTTCGACTCGGCTTTATGGGTCCGGCGAAAACTTTAATCAAAACTTCTCAGCGGTCGCGGCGGATCGTGAATCGGAGTCGTTGACTAACAGGCAGCGCAATCCGTCGCAGCAGGCAGGCTTTGCTTTTCAGTGGCGCAAGAGCATTGGAGACTACCAATTGGTGTCAGCAGGTCTCGAGGGACGTGACGTGCACGGTCACAGCGTCGAGACAACATTTAACAACTCGAGAATCACAGCTTTTGTCGATGCCGGTGGCCGGCAACGCTCACTTGGGTTCTTTGCGAATGATTCGGTGCGGTTCAGATCGTGGTTTTTCAGTTTTGGAACGCGCTTCGATCGTTGGCTCAATAGTCGTGGATTCTCTGATCGGATGCCTGTGACGGGCGTGCCGTCGCTCAATGATTTTGTAGATCGCTCGGAGACGGCGTTCAGTCCGCGCGTATCGCTGATTAAGTGGTTCGATAAAGGCATTTCGGTAAGTGCGTCCGTCTATCGCGCATTTCGCGCGCCCACGCTCAACGAGCTCTACCGGAATTTCCGCGTTGGCAATGTGGTAACGAATGCGAATGCTGCGTTGCGTGCCGAGAGACTTACAGGGGGCGACGTTGGCGTTGGTCTACAAACGTTTCGCGAGCGGCTGTTTGTCCGCAGCAGCTTTTTTTGGAGCGAGATCGATGACTCGATCGCTAACGTCACTCTCGCGACTACACCAGCGCTCATCACACGGCAGCGACAAAACCTCGGCGCGATTCGTGCGCGAGGAATCGAGTTGTCGGCGGTAACAAAGCTTGAGCGGCATTGGGAGCTTTCGAGTGAGTATTTGCTGACTGATAGTACGGTGCTGCGTTTTCCGGCGAACAGGAGTTTGGAGGGACTGCTGGTGCCGCAGGTTCCGCGTCATCAGTTCAACTTCCAGGTCAGTTACACGAATGCAAGATGGCTGGCCGGCGCGCAGGGAAGGTTTGTGAGCAGGCAGTTTGACGACGATCAAAATACGCTACCGCTGGCGAGGTTCTTTACGCTCGATGCGGAAATCTCCCGATCTGTTTCAGAAAAGGTGAGGCTATTTCTGGCTTTTCAGAACCTGACGGGCACTCGTTATGAAATCAGCAGCACACCGGCCCTGACCATCGGCCCACCCGTGCTCGTTCGCGCCGGAGCCCGGTTTTCATTTCGATAAGCCACAGCATTAAGCCGCAGATGAACGCGGATGAACGCAGATTTGATTTGCGTTCATCCGCGTTCATCTGCGGCTTAAAACAAAAAGCACAAAATGGTTTCGCTGATTTGTGCCTCTTGTTCCTTTTTGTGGCGAATCTTCTTACTTTTCGCGGCCCGAAGTCACGAGTCTCTTAAGAATCATTGCGTTTCTTACCGCCGCGCCGCCGGGATCGTTATTAAAATAAGCGTAGACTTCAGAAACCGGCCATCCTGCTATTCGTTCAGCCCAGGTTTGAAGCTCGCGTTTCGAATACTCTCCCCAATACTTCGCGCTGGTCGGACCGTGAAAACGAATGTAAGCAAAGTCTGCTGTGATCTCATTCGGCACTTTCATCTCTTCAAAGTCGTGAATACAAAACGCAGCCTTGTGCTTCCGCAATACAGCAAACACTTCAGGCACCAGCCACGTCGCATCACGAAACTCAAACACGTACTTGTGCTCAACCGGCAAAGCCTCGATAAATTCTGCGAGCCGTTCGACGTTCAACTTCCATCGCGGCGGCAATTGAAACAAGATCGGCCCCAGCTTCTCTTCCAGGCGCTCCGCCACCAGAAAGAATTCTGCCGACGAGCTCTTCGGCTCTTTTAGTTTCTTCATGTGCGTGATGAAGCGGCTGGCTTTCACTGCGTAACAAAAGTCGCGTGGCGATGAATCTCTCCAGGCGTCAAACGTCTTCGCGGTGGGCAGTCGATAGAAGCTGTTGTTGATTTCGACGGTGTTGAAGTGGCGGGCGTAAAAGTGAAACATCTCCCGGCCGGCGGTGCCGGGAGGATAGAAGACACCACCCATCCAATGTTTGTAATGCCACCCCGAGGTGCCGATATAAAACTTCATGACAGGGTTCTGTAGATCCCTAGCTAAAACCATCCACAGATTACACAGAAAAGAATCTGTGGAATCTGTGGATGGTCTTTATAGTGGCCTGTCAAAAGAGTTAGTTACGTGAAGTCTGAGACTTGGCGCCGATATATTTCTCGAACCACTCCAGGTTCGCCTTCGCCGCGGCCAATTGCATCTTCGGTTCGT
>JBKPJS010000306.1:0-7273 GCA_046730815.1 Acidobacteriota bacterium | reverse complement strand
CGCCAAGATCGTGGCGGCGATAGCAACAACGCTAAGAAGAACTGTTAGGCGAATTGTTCTGTTGTTAAGCGAACGGGTGCGGGAGGTCGGGCTGGGGGACATCATCTCTTCGGACTCCTGTGGGAACGGGTGAAAGTATTTGCCTTGGCCTGCGCCTTGTTCCGTGAATCAGAACAACGCGCTAGCCAAAGCCTCTGGGCGAATGTCTACTTGGTTTCTACAAAACTTCGGAATGAGGAAAATATCCGCACGGTGGCCCCAATCCTTGACGCGAGAAAAACTAACTCCGCGATTGCAGTTTCGTGCGGTGCCAAGCTGCAATCGCCGGGCCAGAAACTGCCAGGATCATGCTTATTGATGAAATCCAATTACGGCAGTTGTTTAGAGGAAATATCGCAGAAAAAGTAAAAGCATGTTGGTCATGAGCACTGCTCACTGGCGAGCAGTTGTGCGATATGAAAAGAAATTAAGAGGGCTCAGACTGGGCCGAGCCCCCTTTGGAAGGACCGGTCGGGTAGACACCGGGGACCGCCCTCTCATTAACCAGTTCCCGGTGAATCATTCGGTAACCTTCCAAAACGCAGGTTCCACGTTCTGGGCCTTAATGGAACCTGCGTCCACAACTTTTTTCAAAGCGCAAAGAGTCACTATGCTGACACGTGCTTCGCAGGTTGGGCTACGCTAGTGCGGGGTGATTCGATCAGACCTTGAACTACCTGGGCTACCTGCGACAGCGGCTTTGGCTTGCGCAAAAAAGCATCGGCGCCGGCGCTCCGAGCTTCAGCTTCAACTTCAGGTGAACCGTAAGACGTGAGTACCACGATACGCGTGTCGGGATTTCGTTTGTGGACGAGCTTGATGATCTCAATACCGTCAGGTTGTCGCGCCAGTCCTAATCGCAGATCCTGAATAATCACCTTGTACTCAGTGACTTTGATTAGTCCTTCCGCTTCCTCCATCTCGCGCGCCGTGTCTACCTTGAATCCATGCCGCGAGAAATATTCACTCATGGAAAAACAGATCGACTCCTCATCGTCGACAACGAGCAAATTCCGTGGGCCGGGTTTGCCACTAACTGCGCTTTGTTCCCGCCCACGGAAGAGCTCTCTCAGGCGGCCAGACACGCGTTTGAGATTCAGCATTGAGTCGTTCGAGTCCGGCTACATTACTATTGATATCCGTAACGCGTTCTTCCAGAAGCTCCACGCACCGACCCCCGGCAGGGTTATGAACTTCAATGAGCTTGCGCGAGCAAGTCTTGACCTTTAGGTCTTAAACCGCTTTCGCAAGCCCGCTGCAAGTGTGGCCAGGCCTGTCCCTAAAAGCAGCATGCTTGTAGGTTCCGGGACCGCACTAGTTCCGACTACGCCCGTCGCGGGTCCGCACGTATCGCAGATGATGTCTACTGCAAACACCGACTGAATTGAACCCGGAGGGTTCGTGGACAACTCGACCAGTTCAAATACAGATGAGAAGCCCCCGACGCGAGTGACTGTGAAAGTCAACGACGAATCAGTACCAGCTCCTCCACCTTGCGCATTGAACAACACGCCGTATTCGAACGTGCCAAAGCCATCCATTCCAATGCTTGATGGATTCCCCGAGTTCACCAACGTGTAAGTACCCGGGAGACCAGTAACCCCAATCTGGCCACCAAGTGTGGAGTTGAACGCGACGCTCGCATCAAACCCGGTATTGACTATCCGGTTTCCAGCGAGCAGCGAAATCGAAACATCGATTCCTCCCGAACCGTTGAGCGTCAGCGTAACAGTGCCGTAATTTTGATCGGGCAGGGTACTGCCCTGATTAAGATTAAACGTGACCGTATCGGCCCGCGCCATTGTGGCGGAGGCGAGGGTCACCAGGACAAAGCACGCCAGTGAGACGGCGACTTTGCGAAAACTAATTAACGGAGACATTTTCAAAACTCCTTCCTTGTTCATTGCGAAGACGGCTCGAGTGCGAAGCGTTGTCTCCGCGCTTTCGTCGTCATTGTTAATGCCGGTGGATTGGTAGGAGAGGCTCTGCGCGCACCAGGCCGTCAAACCACTCCATCTATTCAAAGCGTCATTCACACTTCTGGGCGAGTGTGAAGGTGTCGGGGATGGGAGGCTGTAAAGCTTGCTTGTCAGTCGGGGGCAATTCGGCTGGCTATAAACTATCAGCCTCCCGCTGGCACAGGATCGCGGCGGAGCAACCGCCATCCTGCACCGTTGCCATTTACCTCTTTCTCCACGACGGAAAAGCTCCAAACCAACAAGCAGGGGGCTTAAGTGAAGCTGTGTTCGACAATCCTGATGCCCAGGCCCGTGTGGCCATCAGGCTCCTTCTCATGCCTGATAACAGTGCCTTTGATGGCGGCGAGCCTGCCGTCAACTGGTCCATTGGGGAGACGCACTACTTGTCAACAATTTGGGAGTTAGGCTCAGGAATTATGGTGGCGTTGCAAAACGATGACAACGGAGGTCTTTGCCCATTTCTCTGGCAGTAATTCAGGGTTTTTGAGTACTCGAATGCGGCAGGTTCCTGCCATATACTTTGTGTTGCCTCAGCCACAAAGAAGCACAAAAGCACAGAATCGTTTGCTGATTTTGTGGCCTTTTGTGCTTCTTGTGGCGATCAAGAGAAAGGGCCCGGCGTTTTGCGGAGCCCTTTCTTGTTGGACAATCCATGTCCCCGTCTACGGGCACAACCCAACTGGACGTCCATTGTTGTAATTGTCCAGCTGCGTCGCCAGACAGTTTGCCGTGTTGGCATCTGCTGTTGTCAGCTTCGGCGTATACGTGAGGCCGTTGAACTTATACTTGCCGTTCAGGAGCACGGCGCGATCGATATTCATGATGGTCGTGCCATTGATGCCCGCCCCCATGAACCGGTTCAGTTCGGCGGCTATCAGTTGTGCCGTCATGTTGAATAAGGGATCGCTTGACATCTTCTTCTTGCCGTCAACGGTCGTCTTATCCAACAGGTTCTCGGCTATTAAGCAATCCGGTGCCGGCCGAATGTTATTCGCCGTACTTGCTGGATTACCTTTTATGATCAAGTACCAGGTAGCTGCATAGTTTGGCCAGAGAGCGCCTGGATTTTGCGCGGAGGCGACGAGTCCTCCTGGCGGGTTAGTGGTCATGGCACTCGCAATGCCGAGCCCGAGATCAAGCATGGGCTTCTGGCCCTTGCCGTTCGAGCTTGCGCAGGATGCCCAGTTCTTCCAGAACCCGATTGTTAGCGCACGTCCACCGGGCGGCGGCGTGTTGTTTACGGTGAACGTTCTTGTCTGGCCAGGCTGCACGGTGAAATTCGTGCATACGGTCAGGTTATTGACGTTCGGGTTTGGAAGTGCCGGCGGGATGAGGCTGTTGGGAACAAACAGCGGTCCATCACCAAAGAGATTCGTGTTCCATCCCGGGAACACCCACTCGCACATCTGATACGTTTGACCGGCGATCAGCTTAGTAGTGAAGTTTAAATTACCGCTCGCATCGGTGGTCTTCGATTCCAGCACAGTACCGTCAGACACAGTCGATGCGCCCTGCCGGATCTCGAAGGTGAAAGTCTGACCCGCGGCGGGTGGAAGCCCGCTCACCGTCTTCACGATCTGCGCCATACCCTTCTTCGTGTTTGTGATGGTGCAGGTCTTGTTTTGGGCCAAAGCCAGTGAAACTGTTCCGTTCGCGGCGCAATCACCTCCGATGACAGTCGTGTAATCCGAGAGTGTTGTGTTATTTCCTGCTGTTTCACTAACCGTGTGGTTTCCGGCGTTTACAGGGACAAAACCCGTCGTGCCGCCGTCGCCGACATTTGCGCCGGTTCCGGCGGTGACTCCGTCAATGCGTAGATTGAACAGACCACTATCCGTGTCCGGTGCGACGTCCTTGATAACTCGCAGCGTGGGCGAGATGTCGTTATTGGTCACGGTGCAGGTCTTAGTCTGGCCGTTGGCAATCGTGCCGGAGCAGTAAGCCGAGAAGCTCGCTGCGTATCCGGCAGGACCTGACTCTGTGACGTTGTAACTGCCGGCATCGAGCGTCACCTGAGTGCCTGGTGATTCGGCGCCGGCGAAGTCGTCAGGTGAATCGTTAGTCCCACCTGAATCGAGGGTGAAATTGGCCGCTGTTGCTGTGCCGCCATTGTCGTTGATGACGTGTTTGATGACGATCAGTTTTGCCGGCTGGTCGTCATTGGTGACCGTACAGGTCTTGGTCTGGCCGTTGGCAATCGTTCCGGAGCAGTAAGCTGAGAAGCTGGCTGTGTAACCGGACGGACCTGTCTCGGTGACGTTGTAACTGCCCGCATCGAGCGTCACTTCAGTGCCTGGTGATTCGGCGCCCGCGAAGTCGTCAGGTGAATCGTTAGTCCCACCTGAGTCGAGCGTGAAGTTTGCGGCCGTAGCAGTGCCGCCATTGTTATTGATGACGTGTTTGATGACGATCAGTTTTGCTGCCTGATCGTCGTTCGTCACAGTGCACGTCTTGCTTTGGCCGTTAGCGATCGTGCCCGAGCAGTCAGCCGAGTAGGTGGCTGTGTAACCGGAGGGGCCTGTCTCACTCACGTTGTAACTGCCGGCGTCGAGTGTGACTTCTGTGCCTGGTGATTCGGCGCCCGCGAAGTTATCAGGTGAGTCGTTGGCGCCACCTGAATCCAAGGAGAAATTGGCCGCCGTCGCCGTGCCGCCATTGTCGTTAATGACGTGTTTAATGACGGTCAGTTTTGCCGGCTTATCATCATTCGTGATGGTGCACGTCTTGTCGTCGCCCGCTGCGAGGGTGATGCTGCCGTCAGACGCACAATCACCGCCGATCGTTGATGTGTAACCAGGATCCGTCGTCTCACTGACTGTGTGTGAGCCGGTGGTCGAGGTGTTCTTAACACCCGAGGTTACTGAGTTGTCATCAACAAACAGTGGGAAGTCACTTACTTGTTTCGCGCCGCCGTTATTGTTGATGACGATCTTTGTGACGGTGAGTTTGGGCTTCTTCGCATTCGTAAAGGTACAAGTGACTATCTCACCGGCCGCCAGGCTAATTGAGGAGGGATTGTCTGCTGGATGGCCCAGACTCGAGGTGCAAGTGGCCGTAGTTACATAATTGGCATTGGCTGCCTCAGACACTTGATAAGTACCAGGCACAATAGACCCGCTATCATTCGGGGTTGCTGCGTCGGTCAGACTAAACGGGCTGCCGTAAGTAGTAGTGAAATCGAAGCTCGTCGTGTCGCCGCCTGGATTAGTGACTTTATCGACGATGATCTTGCCGCGTGTCGCAGTAAAGTCTTCCGTGTTAGTGAAAGTACAGGAGATGAACTGTCCTTCCTCAGGTGTAAAGCTCACCGATCTCGTCCCGAGATTGGTAGTCACACTTCCGACTCCTAAGCCACCGTCTGTTTGGGTGCAAGAGAGCGCGGTTAAGTTGAACTCAGGAGCTGCCGCGTGCGGATCTGATTCAGTCACACTCCGCTGGGCTGTGTCCGTAAGATTGAACACCGTCTGGTCCGGTATGGTCCCGTTCGGCGGCGTTAATGAAAATGGACCAAGGTTGTTTCCGGTCGTTGTGTAGTTGAATGTTTTTACTTGCGCCTCGTCCGGATTTGTTTCCTTGATGATGGTGAGCTGAATCGGGAAGAATACTGCGTCAGCGGAAAGCTGGTGGTCCTGATTACCAACGTTACATACTTCGCCGACCCCCGAACAGCTCAGGGCCGTCAAGCGCATGTGATAAGGCGAACCGTTTATTGCGATCGCGGAATTACTCACACCCCAGTTCAGGCGATTTGAGATATGTCCACCCCACGCGAGCACCGCAGTTGTATCGGTCGCATTAAACTGCACTGTGATTGAGGTCGAACTGTTTCCGGCATAAGAGCCACTAAGAGTGTACGGGCTTCCGGGATTCACGATAGACAAAGTGTTTCCGTTGAACACCCTGAACACGCCGGCATTCTGAGAGATATCGTCTCCAGTTGCGGGTATGCCATCCTGGCCAGCTGTAACGTTTGGATCGACAGGAATGGGCGTTGTAGTGGACACCAGGGGATCGCAGATGGTGACGACAGAGCCACCCTGTTTCTGCGTACATGGATTATTGCCTGGCGTGGGTTCAGTTCGGTCGAAACTGGTGAGGTAATCGAATGCGTGCTTTCCGCCCTGAGTGGTGTCGTATTCGATCGTGATTGTATACGTGTGGCCTACAATCAAGTCTTCGAAAACCGCGCGATACGGAACAGAGTCGCCTTCGAAATAATGAGACTTGCTGCTGTTAAGATTCCCGTTTTCCCAGTTTTCACCGGTACACTGCACCGGACTGTTTGTTGGTCCATTGGCACAAGTATCCAGATTCGCCGAGCCATCTGTGAATATCGTCTCCGCCGCCAGCCCTGAGCTGGTTCCCGTTGCTGTCAAGCGGAACATGCTGCCGGCCGAATCGTCAGGATCGACAAACCAGGTCGAGGTAAAATTGCCAAAAGCATCGGCTGTGACGTTCCACGGCTCATGTCCTTCGCCACCTTCTGCCGTGCCGTCAATATGAATTATTTGAAGTGTTACGACCTCATTGGGCCAGAAACCGGATCCGGTTATAACAGCCGTCTCACCAGGCTGATAATTCGGCTTATCTGTATAGATGATAGGCTCAATTGCACTTGCAACATGCAATAGCCGCGACATCGGATGACTTGGAATGGGTTTGATTAATGGTGCCTCGGCGGCGGCGCCGCCGGCTATTCTTTTCAGCAAAGCCGGGGCCTTTGCGGTTGCCGTATAACCCACGACGACAGCTACTCCGAAAACGATTGGAGCAATCACAGCTAAGCGCAAGGCGGAATTGATCGGGGTTAAAAAGAAACCGCGATGCCGCGGGGTAGACTGGGCGTTCATGTGGGAGCTCCTTATTGACTCAGGGGAATCGCATTCAATTGCGACTCGGGATACGAGAAGTTTGCCGCGGGCGGTAATATGGAGTCGTCGACAGGTTGTAACGCACCAAGCCGGCTGCGGGTCCGCAGTACTCACTCCGCCCCAATTTAATATCTGAATAATATTTTTCTTGCGATGGTATTACAACGGAGGTGCGTGCCGATTCAACTGGCAGTATTCTGCAGTTTTTTGCAGCCCGGCAATGGCAGGATTCTGGAACCGGCTGATTACAAAATTGGGTCACAGCCCGAAGACAGGGCGCACGAGCATCGATGATGAGGAGGATTGTCCAAAAAATAACCAGCGCCACTTTGATGGCGCTGGTCGAGTTAACAACCTAAAGAGTGTCGATATGCTGTTATAGCT
>JBKPJS010000305.1:0-5991 GCA_046730815.1 Acidobacteriota bacterium | reverse complement strand
ATGTGAGGCGGGGCTTCGCCCCGCCGGTGACACTCGGATTACGAATGGGCTGCGCCCCTCGTTCGGGCTCTGCTCCGTGTTCTTAGGGCAAAGCCCCGGCCAAAGGGCGCAGCCCCGAATGTATAGAGATGCTGATAGCGGGGCAAAGCCCCGCCTCACGCAAAGGCTCGCAAAGACGCGAAGATAACTCTTCCTTTGCGCCTTTGCGTTCTTGCGCCAGAAATTGCTCTACGAATGTGCGGGCGGAGTGCGCGAGTGTTTGATGTGGCGCCAGACCCACCAGGTTACGGCAATTACACCAACTATCCCGATTAGAAAGTCGAAGCGGTGAAACCACGTCTTCAACGTGTCGTCTTTGTCCCACTGCTCACCAAGTTTTTGGCCCACGTACGCAAGCGCAAGACACCACGGTAACGACCCGGCAAACGTGTAGATCACAAAGCGCGTGAGGTTCATGCGCGCCACACCCGCCGGAAAGGCAATGAAAGTGCGAATCGCGGGCAAGAGCCGGCTGATGAATACTATCGCTTCGCCGTACTTCGCGAACCAACGATCGGCGATATCAAGATCGTGACGCGACAGCAAAATATATCGCCCGTACTTTTCGATAAATGGGCGCCCGCCGTACATGCCAACCCAGTAAGCGACCAGTGAGCCGAGCACGCATCCAACCGCGCCCGCTACACCCACCCACCAGAGATTCATCTCGCCTCTCGAAACGAGATAGCCGGAGAATGGCATGATGATCTCCGAAGGCAGCGGTATGCAGGCCGACTCGATGGCCATTAAAAGAACGATACCGGAGTAACCGAGAGTGGAAATGGTGGCTACGATGAAGCTCGAGAGTATGCCGATGATTTTTGCGACCATAGGAGTTACCGATCGGACCAGCCATGCTGGCCGATGAGCGGCACAAAAGCACAACCTCCATGGTCTTCTTCTTTACGTCCGTGTTCGGTCTTTATCACGCGCATCAATCTTTGACTCTCCCGGGATTCACCGACCGGCACAACCAACCGGCCGCCTAATTTGAGTTGAGTGATCAATGGCTCCGGAATAGTTGGACCACCAGCGGCCACAAGGATTCCATCATACGGCGCGTTTGCAGCCCAACCCAACGTGCCGTCAAAACATTTCACGGTAGCGTTGTAGATCTCGAGCTGTCGAATTCTTGCTTGTGCCTCGCGCGAGAGATCGGGAATGCGTTCAATCGAATAAACCTGCGCTGCGATGCGCGATAACACGGCAGTTTGATATCCCGATCCTGCGCCTATCTCCAACACGCGACTATTCTCATCCAGCTCGAGCAGTTCGGTCATTCGCGCCACGATGAAAGGTTGCGAGATAGTTTGGTTGGCACTGATCGGCAACGCGTGATCACCATAAGCGCGGCTCTGCAATGCTTCAGGCACGAAGAGATGGCGAGGGACACTCCGCATTGCTTCGAGGACTCTTGGATCGCGGATGCCGTAATGATCTCGAAGACGTGCAACCATGCGCTCGCGGGGAATTGAATATTCGTGGAATGAAGCGAAGCGGTGTTTGTTTACTGGCTGCACGGGAAGAAAATACACCAGATTGCCGATTTTGATTTCCGATTTTTGCAATTGACAATTGGCAATTGGCAATCGGCAATGTTTCTTAACTCTTGTGGAGTAGCTCGAAGTCTTTTATATAGTTCCAGGTTTCTATCGCCGTCAACGCCTGATGATCGGTCATATCACTACGCAGCGGTGTCACAGATACGTATCCGGACTTAACGGCGTGATAGTCAGTGCCTTCAACGGAGTCGAGATTGAAATACTCTTCACCAATCCAGAAGTAAGGTTTACCTCGCGGATCGATGTGCTCAGTGATCACTGGGCGCGCATTCTTAATTCCCTGTCGTGTAACGCGTACGCCTTTGATCTCTCCCGGAGGCAAATTGATGTTCAGCAGCGTACCTTCCGGTAGACCTTCGTCCAGAACTTTTCGCGCCGCCACAACAGCAAAGGCCGCGGCTTCTTTGAAATCGAAATTATCGCGCGCTACCAGACTCAATGCCAGCCCCGGAACACCGAGAATCGCGGCTTCCAGTGCGCCCGCTACCGTGCCCGAATAAGTCGCATCGTCACCAAGATTGCCGCCGTGATTGATACCTGAAACACAAATGTGCGGTCGGTCTGCTTCCGGAAGGATCTTGTTGAGGGCGAGTGTGACGCAGTCGGTTGGCGTGCCGTCGATGGTCCAGTGGCGATTATCGAGCTGCCGGATGCGAAGCGGACGCGCGAGCGTGAGACTATGAGAGGCGCCGCTCATTTCCGCGGCAGGCGCAACTACGTAAACGTCACCCACTTCCTTCAGGGCTTCTTCGAGTTTGATTAACCCATCGGAATGGATACCGTCGTCGTTTGTGATCAAGATTCGAGTCATACGAATCACTTGGCGCTCGCTCACTCAGGAGCGTCCGATTCTGAACCTTGGTTAAAGACGACTGGTGAGATAAGACTACGGCCGTAGTTGTGCAGGAATAACTTAATCGCGAGGGATGCGCATGCGACCCTTCTTCTTATTGCGTTTGCGTGCCAGCGCCGATTTCAATTTCGCCTTCTGGCCTGGAGGAATAAAGAACGCGTGTTTCTTTGCGTCTTTGATGATCTCCTCGGTCATCACTTTGCGCTTGAAGCGGCGCAATGCGCTTTCAATTGATTCTCCCTGATTAACAGTCACTATTGCCATTCGTTCTCTGCTTTCCCTTTCGTTAGATCCCCATTTGCAGGAGAGCTATTTAACACGTCTTGAATGCTTTAGGTCAAGTGTCGGCCACGAATGAGGTCGGCCGCAGATGGACGCGGATGGACGCGGATCAGAATTCGCGTTCATCGGTGTCTATCTGCGGCCGATCTTTAACTTAAACCAGCACGGCTTCGGCTGGTTCTTCTTTCTTCCGGCTCAATCCCTTGATTTGCACCGGCTTGTCGGCTTCTTTGGTGTTCAGCTGTTGCTTCAACACCATCTCCTGGTAAAGCTTGCGCATCATTACGGCCTCTTCATGCGCAGTCTTCGGTCCCTCCATTTGCGGCTTGTTGGGCCGCTGCAAATCTACTTCATTCAAAATCAAACCATGGCTCTTGTCGGCGAGCTCGACGTCCTTGCCACCGGCAAAAATCTCGTGACGCCCATGCTCCTGATACCACTTCGCGACCGTCGCGTTCTGGTGCATGTTCTCGATGATGTTTCTCCAACCGATACCCGTGTTGTAAGCGCAGAAGGAAATCTCGCCTTCCTGAGTTCCGTAAGGAATGATGCACATTTCAGTGCGACGGAAATCGTAGTTGAAGAGATCCTGGAACCACATTCCCGCGATGAACAGGAAGTTCCAGCGATCCGCGCGGCGCTTTTCAATGTCTTCCGCACTGCGGTCGCCGGTGACCTTGCCGTAGTCTTTGCCAGTCAATCCAAACGATTTGTCAAACTTCTTGAAAAGCTCGTAAAGGGTAAACTGCGACGGCGATTTGTAGGGGTTGTAATGCTTCAAGAGCGTCAGCCCCATCATGATGTTCGACATCCACTTGCCGCGCGCTGCGTCCGTGATCTTCTGCATGTCTTTGACAAGACCCGGAATGTTCAAAAACTCCGGCACAGGACACATCTCTTTGTTTTCCTTGTCAATCATCACCGCGGTACCAACACCGCAATTGGGGTGACAACCGCAGGAGACCTGGCCCCACTCAGCCTGTGGACCATGCACGAGATCCGCAAAATCCGCGAACGCTCCCATCAGCGAAAGTGGGAACCAGTCGCGTGTCGGCTCGGTGATGCCTACCTGGTCCTTCACATCATGCGCGAGGTGCGAAAGTGTGTAGCGCTGTTGCAGACGACGATACTCAGTAATCTCTTCGTCGCGACCAGTAAACGAAACCGGTTGGAACGACAGGAACGCGATCTTCTTCGGATTATCCAACGCGAAACGAATGATCGAGCCAACCTGATCGTTGTTGATGCCGTTGACTAAAGTCGTGACCAGCACGATTTCAACACCCGCTTCGTGCAGGTTGTTAATTGCCCTCATCTTCACGTCGAAGAGGTTGCCTACCTGGCGATGGCTGTTGGCGTCGTTGCCGATGCCGTCGAACTGAAGGTAGACGTAACGCAGGCCAGCCGCAGCAGCTTGCCGGCAGAAATCTTTGCTCTTCGCGAATTCGATTCCGTTAGTTGCTGCCTGCACGCTGTTGTAACCAACTTTGCGCGCGTACTTGATCGCCTCAATGAAGTGCGGAGAGATTGAAGGCTCGCCACCCGAAAACTGAACAGACATCTGCCGACGCGGTTTGATGGTGATCGCGTTGTCGAGAATCTCTTTGATCTCATCCATGCTCAGTTCATGAACGAAGCCAACCTGGTTGGCATCCATGAAGCACGGGTCACACATCATGTTGCAGCGATTCGTAAGGTCGACGGTCAGGACCGCGCCGCGACCATACTTAACAGTGCTCGAACCATGGTTGTGCAGTTTCTCGTCGTTGTGGGCGTCGATGTCGCGACCGGGAAACATCTTCTCGATGTGCGTAAGAAACTTGGAGTCGATGGCCATCATGTCTTCGAAGTGGCCATGGACTGGACAGTCTTTGATCATCCAGATCTGCCCATCGCGCTCGATGATCTGCGCTTTGATTTCGCCGACTTTCTCGTTGATTAAATCGCTGACGTCTTTCTTGCCGTTGATGATCGCTTCGCGCGCTTCAATCACGCAGTTTGGGCAAAGCGAGTCGGTGGTGCGCGGCCAACCGAGCGTGGGCTTGCTCTTCTGCCAGGATTTCAAAAGGGGCTTATCTGACCATTTTGGAGTAAAAGAAGGATTGGGCTTGTACTTATTTACCGACTGAATTGCATTGAAAAGGCCACCCGCGAATAGGGTCAATCCTTTCTCCGCATGCTTGATAGGTCGCATTATCTCTCCGTCCGTTTTCGTAGTCTTATGGCGTGCCTTGGGCAGACTTCGGCGCACAAGGCCGTGGAGCTATCGGCAATGGCTGTGCCGCCGAGGTCAACCGAACTGAAGTCTAATTATTCCTTCGTTTACGTTGCGAGGGAGCTGTCTACGTAAACGCTGGACGTGTAGCTTTGTGCTACAAATGGTTGGGAACCGGGCAGGTGTGTAACATTTTGACCGCAGAGTGTTGGCCACAAAGAAGCAGAAGAAGCACAAAGAGTTGGCGAATCTCTTTGTGCTTCTTCTGCTTCTTTGTGGCGATCACTCTTTGTCGCCCATGGCGGCAGTCATGGCTGCGATGATCGCGGCGGTGACTCTTCGCTTGTGAAGTTCTTCAATCTTTGTCGCCGAGAGGTCGAAATCCACTGGCGAGTCTTCTATACGTTTGATGATCGTCCCTTCCGAGAAACCGGCTTCAACCAAACGAATGACTCCCTCATTGTTCAACGTCGGCGTTTTCTCGAGCCTCGCGGTGGCGCCGTCTCCGCCTTCGACTGGTGGCTTGATAATACGCACCGTCGCCGAGCCGGTTATGGTTCCATCATTCTGGTTCCCGCCAAGTGCGCCCCGCGATCGGCTCTGCGACTGCGAACTCGAGCCCGATCCAAAAATACTATCGCCCTGACTCTGTGGCTCTCCAGCGCCGCGCTTCTTGAAGAACGTGTCGTCATTCCACTCATCGTCGTTAACGATCGTTGTCCCCGTCTGCGACGACAGCATCGCGAGAATAATATTCTCATTCACGCCGTTGTGCTTCAGATCGATGATCTGTTCCGTGTCGAGTTTGAAATCGCCAGGACGGCTATTAATGATTGCGATTACTGTTTTCTCTTTGAACCCGGCTTTGACGAGTTTGATAACGGAGGCGTTCGTAAGCAGCGCGTCGGGCTGCTGTGAGTAGACCCCAATCACGAAGAGTGAAAGGCACAAAAGCGTCGCGGTAAGTATTCGTTTCATGATGTGGGTTTCTTGGTCCGTGCGATGGTGCGCTTGTAGCGATAACTGATCTTCTTCACATA
>JBKPJS010000304.1:0-1169 GCA_046730815.1 Acidobacteriota bacterium | reverse complement strand
CTTTTGTGCTTCTTTGTGGCGGTCTGTTATATAGATAGGTGTCCCCATTGACCAGGCTCGTCGGAGATTCTGATGGAATTCCAGGAAAACATTCTCGGCTTGATCGGCAATACGCCTTTAGTGAGACTCAACCGCCTCACTCAAGGCGTGAAAGCACAAGTGTTCGCGAAGATGGAGAATCTCAATCCAGGCTATTCAGTTAAAGACCGGATCGGCGTGGCAATGATTGAGGCCGCCGAACGCGAAGGGATTCTGAAACCAGGCGGAACAGTAATCGAAGCGACTTCAGGAAACACGGGAATCGGTTTGGCGCTCGCAGCCGCTGTGAAGGGCTACAAATGCATCTTTGTGATGACCGACAAAGCTTCCGTCGAGAAGTCGCGCTATCTAAAAGCGCTTGGTGCTGACGTTGTTATCACTCCCGTTTCCGCTAAACCAGGAACTCCGGATCACTACGTTTCGACAGCTAAGCGAATCGCCGCAGAAACTCCAAATTCTTTTTATCCCGACCAGTATTCAAATCCTTCAAACCCCGAAGCGCATTACCGTACTACGGGCCCGGAGTTGTGGCGCCAGACTGAAGGCAAGATCACTCACTTCGTCGCCGGGCTCGGAACGGGTGGCACGATTTCGGGCACCGGCCGGTTTCTCAAAGAAAAAAATCCCGCCATCAAGATCATCGGCGCCGATCCTTACGGCTCGATCTTCAAGACTTACAAGGAGACTGGAAAGATCGTAGAGGCCACGCCTTATTTGGTGGAAGGAATTGGACAGGAGATTGTGCCTGCAAATGTTCACATCAAGTATGTCGACGAAGTAATCAACGTAACGGATCGCGAGTCGTTTGAGTTATCGCGCTCGCTCGGGAGACTGGAAGGAATCTTCTGCGGCGGATCTACGGGCACGAATCTCGCCGCCGCACTGCGCGTCGCGAAGGGGTTGGACGAGAATTCAATCATAGTTTTTATTGTTTGCGACACGGGCGAGCATTACTTAAGCAAGCATCATTCTGATGAGTGGTTGAAGGAGAAGCGCCTGCTGGAGCCGCAAAAGATGACTGCGGGATTGATCAGTGGAACGAAGAAGCCGCAAGCTCCGAAGACGTTAGTTTCTGTGAAGCCGGCTGATACTGTCGCTGAAGCGCTGGAGAAGATGGATGAGCTGGGAGT
>JBKPJS010000303.1:0-2431 GCA_046730815.1 Acidobacteriota bacterium | reverse complement strand
CACAAAGGCTCGAAGGCTGTGCTCGCCACTCCTCGGTCCACGCGGCGGGCGTCGTCATTTCACCACTGCCGCTTCAGGAACTGATACCCGTCGCAGTCTCAGGGAAGGAAGAACTCACCACGCAGTACGTCATGTCGGATTTGGAAAAGAACGGCATGCTTAAGATGGATTTTTTAGCGCTTACAGCTCTAACTGTTATAAATGACTGCTTAATCAGCATTAAACATCTGCCTGGTGAAGAGATTAAGTGGTCCGATATAGCGCTTAACGACGCTAAAGCGCTTGCAGTGTTTGCTGAGGGAAGGACTGAGGCGGTCTTTCAGTTTGAGTCGTCGGGGATGCAGGAGATCTGCCGAAAACTAAAACCGAAAGGCCTCGAAGATCTGGCTGCGCTCAACGCGCTCTACCGCCCTGGACCACTCGACGGGGGAATGGTGGATGAATTTATTCAACGGCACCACGGTAAGAAAGCCGTGCGTTATCTCGTGCCGCAAATGAAGGAGATCCTCAACAACACCTACGGCATCATTGTCTACCAGGAGCAGATAATGCAGCTCGCACAGAAGCTTGCGGGATATACACTTAGCGAAGCCGACCTCATGCGTCGCGCGATGGGCAAAAAGAAGCGGGAGGAGATGGCCGTCCACGAGGAGAAGTTCATTACGGGAGCGGTCGATCGCGGTATTGCCCGGGAAAAAGCCGAAAAGATCTTTTCCCTCATGAACCAGTTTTCCGACTATGGATTCAACCGCAGCCACAGTGTCGCCTATGCTTATCTGGCGTTTCAGACAGCCTATTTGAAGGCCCATTATCCCGAGCATTTCTATGCCGCTGTTCTTTCGAGTGAAGCTCAGGATGCAGCTAAAGTGTTTAAGTACTCGAAGGAGCTTCGGGCCCAGAAGATCGCGCTCTTGCCGCCGGACGTGAACGAGAGCTATTCGGGGTTCACGCCCTTAAGCGGAGCGATCCGCTATGGGCTTACCGCGATTAAGGGACTGGGCCATTCCACTGTTAAAGCGATTACTGAAGCACGCGAGAGTGGTCCGTTCCGGTCCTTTTTTGATTTTGCGGAGCGGGTCGAATCGTCTACTTTGAACAAACGAGTCTTTGAAAGCCTCGTCAGCGCCGGCGCCTTCGATTCGCTTAAGGACGGCAGATCGATCGGTGATTGGCGCGGAGGACTGCACGGCGCGATTGACGCCGCATTATCTCGAGCGCAACGAGCTAAGCGCGAGAAGATCCAGGGACAGAGTGGACTATTTGGCGGAATGCCTGAAGAGATCGATTTTACGAACGAGCTTCCGCCGACAGCAAAAGGCTGGACCTCAAGTGAAATGTTAGCTGCGGAAAAGGCAGCGCTCGGGTTTTATATCACCGGGCATCCACTGGAGCGCTACGTCGATATTCTCCAGAACGTGAAAGCGGTCAGATCTGCGGAGCTGCCGGAACTGAACACCGGGGTTCGTGTTACTTCCGGTGGGATTGTTAGCGATTTACAACTCCGCACCACGAAGAAGGGCGACAAGTTTGCACTGTTCCGTCTTGAGGATGAGGCGGGCAATACTAAGTGCGTGCTGTGGCCGGAGGTCTACAGGAAACACTCGGCGCTGATGCAGAATGAACTGCCGGTGATCGTTATCGGACGCCTTGAGTTGAGTGAGGACAATCCGCCGACGATCATTGTCGATCAGATGCAGAGCATTGATGCTGCTTCAAGAAATAACGAGTTTCTTGTGTTGCGCACGCCACAGCACGAGGACTTTCCGACGCTGTGTGATTCGATTCTGAGTCTGCTGAGCGCAAACCCGGGTGATTGTGAAGTCGCAATGGAGACGTTAATTGAGGAAGGCACAGTGGTCAGAATCAAGCCCAATAATGCCTTGCGCGTGCGACGCAGTGCCGAACTGGAGCAGGCTCTAAAGGAATTAGGGTGTAGTATCAGCTTTGAAAACGGCCACAAAGAAGCACACAAGGCACATGGTTAATCTCGAACATCCTGAACTCCTGTAATAGAGCGATGGCG
The DNA here is from genome assembly GCA_046730815.1 of Acidobacteriota bacterium. Classification (GTDB taxonomy): domain Bacteria; phylum Acidobacteriota; class Blastocatellia; order Pyrinomonadales; family Pyrinomonadaceae; genus PSRF01. Next base: position 408 of record JBKPJS010000303.1, on the reverse strand, counting down.
AAGGAAAAGAAAGAGAAGGGCAGCGAACCAGAGCCGGCGAGGCCGGTCGAGCAGAGAACTGCCTTTGAGCGCGTCTTACTCGCGCGACATGCCGACCGGCCGTACACACTGGATCTCATCGAGAGGTTGTTTGAAGACTTCGTCGAGCTCCATGGTGATAAAAGGTTCGCGGAAGACCCGGCAATCGTTTGCGGCCTCGCTCGCTTTCATGGGTTGCCTGTTGTCGTCGTCGGTCATCAGAAGGGGCGCGACACCAAACAACGCAGCTACAGAAATTTCGGCATGCCCAAACCGGAGGGCTATCGCAAGGCGCTGCGCGTTATGAAACTGGGTGAGAAGTTTGGACGTCCGATCTTTACGTTCATCGACACTCCCGGCGCCTATCCCGGCATCGACGCAGAGGAACGC
>JBKPJS010000302.1:0-3777 GCA_046730815.1 Acidobacteriota bacterium | reverse complement strand
ACGGAGGGCCGCCCCTACAGTTGCCTCCCTGATCGTGGATTCTTCCGCACGAACAGGTTGGCTTGGGAAATATTCCGCGAAACGCGACAGAACATAGAAATAATCCAGCACTTTTCACTTGGCATAAGCGTTGCGCTTGCAATGCGTGGTTGATACTTCAGTCGAGGTTTCACGATGCCGAGCGCGCAACACAAAGAAACGGTTGAGCAAGCGCAGATTGCTATAACTAAACAGGGGTCAGACTTCCGGTCGCTGTTGCAGGCGATTCATTCTTCCAACATCAGCAACCTGAGTTTGCTGCACGCTCGCGGGAAGATCCTGTTTGCAGAAGGACAACCCGCTCGTGGTGTCTTCATATTGCGCACGGGCCGGGCAACGGTATCCATATCGTCAAGCGAAGGACGAGTGGTGATCCTGCGAATAGCTCAACCGGGTGACGTGCTGGGGTTGAATGCTGTGCTTCGGAGTGCGTCCTATAACACAACCGTCAAGACTATCGAACCATGCCACACAGATTTCATTCCACGCGCGGAGCTCATCGAGCTGATGCAGAAGAATCAGACAGCCGCGCAAGCGATATCACAGATATTGAGCCGAGAGGTGGCTGAGCTTACCGAGCGCGCGAGGTCTCTGCTGCTTCCCAAAACTGCCAACGCAAAACTGGCAAGATTGTTGCTGGAGTGGTCTGAACAGTCCGGAACCACCAACTCACCCGCCGCACGGATCACTAAGAACTTTACACACGAAGAGATCGCTCACATGCTCTGCTCGTCACGCGAGACCGTGACGCGCTTACTCGCAAGTCTTAATAAACGCCGCATTATTCAAACGACATCGGATAGCATTTTAATTTTCGATCGCGGGGCTTTGCAGAAGATCGCCGCTGTTGAAGGGCTTGATGCGTCACTCTAGCGAATACGCTATTTGCCGGTTAACTGTGACGCTCGTCACATCTTCATAGACAGCGGAAAACCTAGAATGCTCTAGTCCAAAAGATCCCAGGGTCCGTTCACAACGCGAAAACCAAACGTGGGGCTAAAGATGAGTAGATTCATTAAAGCACTCCTGATCTGTGGCTTGGTTTTAGCTGCATTCAGTTTGGTCAGCTACAACAATTCCTCTCAATCCGCGCCCATCAATCCGGCCGGAGTCGCGCAGTCCAAGTCTGGCGATTACGTCGGCAGTGAGGTTTGTAAAGACTGCCATGAAGATCAGTTCAAGAACTTCTCGCACACTTCCCATGCTCAGCTCACGAAGCTGGCCAGTTGGAAAGAGAAGGTGACGGGTTGCGAGTCGTGCCATGGTCCCGGCAAGGCCCACATCGAAGAAGGCGACCCGAAGAAGATCATCTCGTTCAAGAACAAGTCTTCGAAAGAAACCTCCGAGACGTGTTTAGGCTGTCACGCCGGCCGGGAGGAACACAACAACTTCCGCCGCGGCGAGCACTGGCGCAATGACATCGGATGCACTGACTGTCACTCAACCCACTCTGCACCAACCGGGCGACAACTCGCGGCTTCGAACGTCTTTGTCTCGGCAGCCAACGCGCAGAAGCCTGGCCTTGCGGATATACGGATGCTGCGGAAGAGCGAGCCACAGCTTTGCCTGAGCTGTCACAGCGAAACCAAGCACCAGTTCAATTTGCCCTTCCATCACAAAGTGCTCGAAGGCGCGATGAAATGCAGTGACTGCCACAACCCACACGGCGGCTTTGAACTCAAGCAAACGCGCCTCGCGACAGGCGCCGATGCGGCCTGCATCAAGTGTCACGCCGACAAACAAGGTCCTTTTGTTTACGAACATGCCCCGGTGAAGACCGATGGTTGCATCGCGTGTCACACGCCGCATGGTTCGTCAAACCCGCGCTTATTAGTCACGAGCCGCGTCGCACAGCTCTGTCTGACATGTCACAGCGTGGCGCATGGAGTGGGCGCGGACGAACCGGCAGGTCCGCAGCACAATCTGAACGCGCAGTATGCAAACTGCACGAACTGCCACATCAAGATCCATGGGTCTCGAACGAGCCCGGTCTTTTTCCGTTGACGAATAGCGTTTCTAACCTTGAGCGAATGAGGATTGGGCCATGAGCACGAAGCAAAAGATTTCGCTGCACCTGATCGGATTGGTGACGGTCCTGAGCGTAACGATGAGTGTAGTTGCGCAACAACCGTCACCCTCACCTTCTCCCAGCAAGTCTGATTCCACTGATACGCCAACAGAACAGGGCGAAAAGGCCGGAGAGTATACGGTCATCTCGAGTGTGGAGTTTGGATACCGCGGTCTTAGCATCGACGGAGATCTCAACAAGTATCAGAGTGATCTGAACTACAAGGCCGGCCCGAGGCTCTTCGACAGCTCTTTTTTGCTCAGGTCCAGCGAGGGCAAAGGTTCTCTGTTCGAGACATTCCTGGTTAATTCAACAGGTTGGGGGGCCGATCCGCAGGGCAATGTGCGCGTGAACGTCGAACAACCCGAGTGGTATCGCTTCGACGCCACTTATCGTCGTTTCAAATACTTCCGCTTTCTCGACAACTTCGCCAACCCAAACTGGGTGTTCAGTCCGGCGCAGTTTAACGTTCCGCCCAAGCTGACGACTGGAGAGCATGGCTACAACACAAGAGTGCATCTGGGAGATTTTGATCTCACTCTCCTGCCGAAGAACCGGCACATTCGCTTCAATGTTGGCTACTCACCCGAACGCTACAGTGGACCAGCTTTCACGAACTATCACTCGGGAGGAAATGAATTTAACTTCCTGTCGCAGCTTAGATCGCGAGCTAATGATTTCCGCGTGGGCGCTGACGGCAAAGCCGGCCCGCTGAACTTTTCGTTTCTACAAGGGTTCCGGCGCTTTCGTGATGACAGTGTTATCGATCTCGGGCTTACTCCGGGAATAAATCTGAATCCGACCGCACCGAGTTTGACCAGTTTCGATCGTAATGAGCCGGCGCGTGGCAGCGTTAACTACACTCGTTTCAGTTTGCAAACGCTCGTGGCAAAGAAACTCGATGTCACTGGTCGCATCATCTACAGCAAGGCCGAGCAGAATTATTCTTTTCTCGAGAGCTTCACCGGTCGAAACTGGAACCCGCGCATCACCGGCTTTCCGCCGAGTCCGCCGGGTGCCACGCCGAACATCCTCAACCTCGGACAATACAATCTGACGGGCAACACAGAACGACCGAATTGGCTCGGCGATCTGGGGCTGACGTGGATGGCAACAGACAAGTTCCGGGTCTCAAATACATTCAGAGTTGAACGATTCGAGATCACGGGCTCGGCGCTCTTCAGCGATTTCTTTTCACTCACGCGCGGCACGAGGACAAACACGATAGCTTTCAACAATCGCGACGTGCTCACAAACACCGAGTATCGGAAGATTCAGAACACGATCGAAGGTGATTACCAGTTTAGCCCTCGTTATTCTATCCACCTGGGCTATCGCTATGCACAACGCCGCGTGGAAGAGGCCATCAGCGGCTTCAACCTCGGCTCTAATTCACCGACGCCGCTCGTGCCTGACAGTTTCACAGAGCACAACAACACGCACGCGGTGCTGGGAGGTTTCAAAGCGCGGCCACTAAGCGAGTGGACCATCTATTTCGACGCCGAGCACGGTACGGCCGACAACGTGTTTTCGCGCATCGGCAATTACAACTACACCAACATTCGGGCAAAGAGCCGGTATAAGCCAAGCTCACGCGTCGCGTTCAACCTGGCTGTGATTACTAAAGATAACTCGAATCCTTCTGAGATCGCCGGCGTTTCGATTGAGGA
>JBKPJS010000301.1:0-6496 GCA_046730815.1 Acidobacteriota bacterium | reverse complement strand
GGTATCGATCCCGCATTCCTCAGCCCTGGCTTCGACAAGGCGCAGTGCGTCTTCCGCTTCCACACGAAGATCCACTTTTTGCAGATCGAGTTTTGACGGCCGCGAATACTTCAAGAAGTCAGTTATGTGACGATTGATGCGCGCAACTTCGGTCTTCAACTGTTCGGCAAGCTGTACGAACGTCGCCCTTTTACCTGGATCAGTTGGCGCGAATGAAGATCTGAGGTGATCGAGTGTCAGGTTGATGTAATTCAGGGGGTTGCGAATCTCATGCGCGATCGCCGCCGCGAGGCGTCCAACCACTGCGCCCTTCTCCGCTTGATGAAGTTGCGTTTCGAGTTCGCGAGCGCGGGCGAGTTTTGCTGTCATCTCGTTGAACGCAGAAGCCAGCGTGCCCATCTCGTCCAGCCGATCGGCCGGCACCTGAACGTCGAAGTTGCCGCCTGCCACTTTTCGCGCCGCTATTGAGAGCTCTTTAATCGGGCGCGTGAAGCGCCAGACGAAGAAACCAGTGACTAGAGTGGTTAGAAACAACACCCCGAGCGTATAAAGCGCAGAGCGCGAGCCCTGGCGCTCCAAAACGTTTGTCAATATGTTTGCCGAATCGAGCACGACAATGATGAAGCGCCGGCCCTTGTCCGTCTGCACCGGAAAATAGAAAGCCCCGGCTTGACCGAAGTCGGTGGTCGTCGAAGGTGGAATCCATACAGGAAGCTGTTCGTGCTGGGTCGTAAACTGTACCGCACTTCTGAGCGGCAGGAGCTGGATGTCTTTGTACTGAACGTAGCGCGTGGTTTGGTCTTCGCGTTCGCGTGGATTGAATTCCGGGATGAGGCTGTCAAGAACGTTACCGTCGTCGTCGACCACCAGAATGTTTTTGACGCGACCATTCTTTTGGTTTAGCAGCGGTTCGCGAAGATCGCCGATTATCTCGTCAAGGTACTGATCGCTGTGGAGGCTCTGCAACCCCAGCGCGATGCCGGTCATGATGGCTTGTTCCTGTTCGATGATCATGCGCGCGTTGGCGCGGACGGTTCGCAGGTTAAAGTAATACTGAATGCCCAGGGTTAGACCGAGCATCAGGGCCAGCAACAGCAGCAGCCGGGCTCGGAAACTTTGTATCTGGGCGCGAAGTCTCATGCGTAAACTAAGAGGAGCGTATGAGCATCAGACGTTGTCGTCTGGAGAAACGAACGCTTTCGGCGTTTATCTCTATTTCCAGATCCATCCACAGAGTGGACAGATTTAGGCTCTTCTGTGGAAGCTGTGGATTGCCCAGCACGTTCCGTTCCAGCGAAATATGTATAATCGATTACTTTTTCATTGCCCCCAACTAGCTGTTGATGTTATATTTGCGGCGGTCTCAAATCAATGTCCCCAGAGACCGCCCGTTTAGGGAAAGTCTTCCCACCCTCAATGTTGCAGCAGAAGGTTTGTTCGAAGCACGAAAAGAGGCGTTTTTGAGAAAGCTCAGAACTGCAAAAGGTTTTTCATTGGCGGAAGGTTGTCGCAGGAGCAACCGGAGATTCAAATCTACTCACGAGTTGGTGAGTAATCCCTAAAAGAAAGGTACTGAGGCCTGATGACTCTCGATTTCTATTCCCCTAAGGCACGCCGGTTCGTCTTTATTCTATTTATTCTAATTTGTCTGGCTTTTTCCGGTACAGTCTTCGGGAAGAAGAGATCGTCGTCGGGCCGAAGTGCCCGCGCTCAGAAAGGCCGAGCGTCTGCGAGAAATCGCTCGACATCGCGCCGCGGCCGAGAGATCGCGAGAAGTTCGCGACGCGGTCGACGCGATCGTGGAAGTCGACTTTCCGCTCGTGACGTTCGTCGTCAAAGAGCACTCGTCGCACGCGAGCAAGCCAGTTCAATAAAAGCTCTCGAACGAAGGCTTCACCGGCCGCTGACTAAACGCGAGCGCGCGGCAGAGTTGCGACGCGTCGGTGCGCGTAATCGTCGAGCCATTTTGGAAGCTCGACGCCGCGCGGAAGCGGCGCGCCGGGCGGCAATCGCGCGACAGATGGCTTTGGACAAGGCCATGCGCGACGAAGTTCAGTCGTTTATCGCTAAAGATGACCTCTCGGGAGAAGATCCGGAAGTCCGGCGTGTTGCAGTTAATGCGCTGGGCAATCATGCTGGTACCGTCGTGGTGATGGATCCCCTCACCGGTCGCGTCTATTCAATTGTTAATCAGGAATGGGCGCTTCGCCGCGGATTCAAGCCGTGCTCCACTATCAAACTGGTCACGGGAGTAGCCGGACTTTCCGAGAACGCAATTCCAGCAGTCGAAACTGCCGGTGATGGATATAGAATTGATTTAACTTCCGCTTTGGCCCACTCCGACAACCCGTTCTTTCAACAAGTCGGCACGAAGATTGGTTCCGACAAGATGGTCAGCTATGCTCGTGAGCTTGGTCTCGGCGAGAAGACGGGGATCAATGTGCCGTTTGAGTTTCCTGGCAAGTTGCCGGAGATCAAGATTGGCAGTGTTGAGAGACGAATGTTTTCACATGCCGACGGTTTCGAGGTGACGCCGCTGCAACTCGGAACGTTGGTTTCAGCGATGGCCAACGGTGGCAGACTGCTGGTTCCTCAGATCCCGCACAGTGTCAAAGAACAGAACAAGATGAATGTGAAAGTGCGTCGCCAGTTACCAATCACTACGGATGTGTGGCAGCGCATGATTCCGGGAATGGTTGGCGCCGTTAACTACGGCTCGGGCCGCAGAGCTTATGACCCAACGCAAACAGTGGCCGGAAAGACAGGAACGTGTATCGGTCAGGGCGGCTGGGTTGGTTTGTTTACCTCTTACGCTCCGCTGGCAAATCCAAGACTGGCGGTGGTTGTGATTACGCAGGGAACCGACGCGCGACGTCATCTGCCGGCCGCGGTAGCGGGTGAGATTTACCGGCAACTGAATCACCGGTTCGGCACGGCGATTAACCTCCAGGTTGCGTCTACTCTCGATGATGAAGAAAAAGAAGTAGCCGATGCTGAAGCCGCAGCAGCCGAGAATGGAGAAGAGACCACCGAGTCAACAAACGGCGAAACGGCTCCAGCCGCAACTGCAACGACAACACCAGTGACCACAGCGCCCGCGACAACTAAAGCTCCAACGCCTGAACCGAAAAACACAGTCAAGCGTGTACTGATGCCGTTGGAAAAGAAACCGGTTGACGCGCAGAAGAATGCGACTAAGACAGTTCCAGCTCCGAGCACTGCTGCATCCGGCGAACAACGACCACGCCGCATTCAACCCTAAACTATTAGCCAACAAAGAAGCACAAGAAAGCACAAATGATTTCGCTGATCATTTGTGCTTTTTTGTGCTTCTTGGTGGCTAAGGCGAAATTTTTTTTGTTCTTTTTGTCTATAGGCTCTCCGAGCCTTGACACATTTAATAAAGTTGCAGGAAGATTGCGGGCGTTCTTTTGACCCAGGACTCTTTTGGCACCCAGTGGCACCCAGTGTGCCTTCCCCTTAAATGCGGAGATCGGCAACCGGTTTTCGTACAACTCGCATCGTAAAGCTCCCGTGGCGAGTTTCAAGGGCTTGGTCCCTTCGACGCGACTGTTGAAATGATTTTTGGAGGTCCGGAACGACTAATGAAAAAACTAATAACCTTTTTAAGTATTTGCGCCGCAGTCGCGATGCTCGCTCTGCCCCTGGCAGCGCGTAATCTAATCGCGCAAGGTCAAACTGCTCAAACGCAACCGAATACTGCTGCTGCTCAGGATCCATGCTCACCTGAAGGCAAGGACGCGTTATATGCATCCTTCCTAAAGAACCGAAAAGACGAGCAAGCCAAAGCGTTCGAGGACGCAAAGAAGTATCTGGGTTGTCCTGCCGCCGGCCAGGTCACTGAAGCTCAGCAAAAGATAATTGACTACTTGACCAAGTGGTCCAAAGCTTACGAAGAAGGTAGCAAGAAGATTAATTTCACGAAACTTCTTTATACCGACAAGAAATATCCCGAGGCTTATGCCCTTGGTAAGGAGCTTCTGGCTGCCGAACCAGACAATTTAGCTGTGCTGGTTCATTTGGGCGCCAACGGTTATCTGGTTGCGCCATTAAAAAATCCATCGTTGACTGCTGAGTCTCTGGACTACGCAAAGAGAGCGCTTCAGGCTCTCGACTCAGGAAAGACCGTCGAAGACTGGCAGCCGCTTGCCGGACGTGACGTAGCCGTTGCTTATTTGAACTTTACCGTCGGCGCGTTAACGCTTGAAAAAGAGCCGGCCTCAGCGCTCAAATACTTGATCAAGGCCGCGCAGTTTGAAACGCCTTTGAAGAAGTCGCCGTTTACTTACGCTTACATCGCCGGCGCGTATGAGACCGGCCCGTATGCGAAAATGTCAGAGGACTACAAAACAACCTATTCCGGCAAGGATGAGACGCCGGAAAGTAAGCTGGCCCTGGCGAACATTAATCAAATCGTCGATCGCATGATCGATGGATACGCCCGCGCAGTTGCGCTGGCGGGAACCGATCCGGCATACGGCACCCAGAAAACTGTTTGGAATGACAGCTTGATGCAGTGGTACAAGTATCGGAATAACAATACCGACACGGGACTGCCCCAGTTGATTTCAGGTATTCTGTCGAAGCCATTGCCGCCCGAGCCGACACCACTTACGTCGCTTCCGGCCTCAACACCCGCTGCTACCCCGGTTGGTAATCCGGGAACTAATGGCGCTGCTTCAGCGGCCACGCCCGGAACTACCGCCCCGACGGGAACTACAGCAACTAAGCCGCCCACGTCCGGTACTACCACAACGGGCACTACGCCAAATAAGCCGGCCACTCCTGCGCCGGGAACCAAACCTGCTCCAGCTAAGCCGGACAAACCACGCAATCGTCGTTAGTCGTTAAGCATTATCGTGTGAAGCATCAGGGGTGGCACTCCGTGGCCACCCCTCTTCTTTGCTATAATTCAGCGCACTTTGAAAAATCCCGAAACGATTCCTGATCTAGACCTCCTAGAAACGGTTCTGGCTTACAACTTCAAAGATCGTGCTTTGCTCGAACGGGCCATCACCCACCGTTCGTGGGCTCACGAGAAAGTTGCGCCCGGAGACGAGCGGCAGGCGCGCAAACTTCACAACGAGTCGCTGGAGTTTCTCGGTGATTCGGTGCTGGGTTTGGTAGTCGCAAACTACCTTTGCAACTCGTACCCTGGCGGGACCGAGGGTGAACTGTCGCGCATGAAGCATCGTCTCGTGAGTGCTCCGACGTTGGCCAAGGCTTCGCTAGGACTGAATCTCGGCGAGTTTCTGCGGTTCGGGCGTGGTGAAGAGAAGAGTGGTGGGCGGCAAAAGAATGCTTTGCTGGCGGATGTGTTTGAAGCGATTACCGGCGCGATCTTTTTGGATGGTGGTCTCGAAGCTGCAACGCGTTTTGTTTGTCATGCGCTGCGAGACGAGTTGGAAGGCGCCGATCCGTTGAGTGCCGCTAAGGCAGATTATAAGACGATGCTCCAGGAGCGGCTCCAGGCTGAAAGGCGGCCCGCGCCGCGTTACGTGGTAATCGAAACCCTCGGTCCGCCGCATCAACGTATTTTCCACGTGGAGGTTTCGTGGGATGGTGGCAGCATTCGGGGAGAAGGGCATTCGATCAAGGCCGCGGAAGCCGCCGCAGCTCGGGCGGCACTCGAAGGGATGAGGCTTGTTGAATCCGAAACACTGGCAGAGTCTTCGGAGGATTTGATTTGCTAGTGCCTCGAAAAGAAAAGATTTCTCGCGCAAAGGCGCAAAGGCGCAAAGAACCCCTTCAGAACGCTTTGCGCCTTGCGTCTTCGCGCGAGATCTTCTTCACACCGAGGTGCTCTTGGTGCAAAGCTGCTTGAACTCTGGCAGGCAGGTAATTGAACTTGACCACCGCCCGCAACGTATCTAGGATGTTTTTAGATGGCCAGCAACCAAACCACTAAGAAAACTCACGAATCGGATACTAAGACCGAAGCAAAGCCGTTTTCGTTCTCGCGATTGTTCAATCGCAATGGTCACGAAAAAAAGACGCTGCCGCCAGTGAGGCAGGAGGGCCCGCCGAAGACTGTCTTGCGCGACTATTTCGAGTCAGCGGTTGTGACCGTCATCATGGCGCTGTTTGGCATGACCTTCATCGTGCAGGCGGTCAAGGTGCCCACCGGCTCGATGCAGAATACGATCACGATTGGCGATCATCTGCTGGTCAACAAGTTCATCTTTGCACCCGGGGAGTCGCTTCCGTTTCTGCCGCAGCGAGAAATCAGGCGCGGCGACATCATCGTCTTCAAGTATCCCGGCAATCACTACAAACCGGAACTGGACGATCGTCCTGACAACCGGCCTATACTCACGAATTATGTAAAGCGAGTGATTGGTTTGCCTGGTGATCACATTCGCATCGAGGGAAACACCGTTGTCGTTAACGGTCAGGTCATTCCCGACCACCGAATCGAGGCGAAGGACCATAATCGAAAAGATCCGTTGGAGATCATTAACGCTCCAGACCGCAA
>JBKPJS010000300.1:0-9766 GCA_046730815.1 Acidobacteriota bacterium | reverse complement strand
GTTTAAGGCTGGTGCTGTGCGATTGGCGCTTGACGCGAATGTGCCGATACTGCCCGTGACGATTAAAGGGGGGAATCGCGTGTGGCCGCGAGGCTGGCGTTTTCCGCGTCCGGGAAAGGTGATTGTGACATACCATCCCCTCTACCGTGCCGAGCAATCTCCTGACGAAGAGACGCGGGCGTGCGCGCGACGCGAGAGCGAACGCCTGGCGGAGGTAATCGCATCCGCACTCTAATGATTTTGAACCAAGGACGACACGGATTTAAATCCGGATTTTTATCCGCGTCATCCGTGGCTCAGCACGCGCATCATGGCGTCGTGTAAAAGACCGTTGGTCGCTAGGACTTGTTCATTGTAGATGTCGAGTGGCTGTTCATTGAAATTCGTGACCCTACCGCGAGCTTCGGAGATCAACACCGCACCCGCCGCAATATCCCACGGGCTTAGACCATCTTCCCAAAAGCCATCGAAACGTCCGCACGCAACATAAGCAAGATCGAGCGCCGCGGAACCATCGCGCCTGACGGCCTGCGCCTCCATCGTAAACTTCGTGAACTCACGCGCGAAGTCGGGCCGTTCGCGAACGTTGTACGGAAACCCCGTGCACAACATCGAGCCGCTTAGCTCCTCCACTGACGACACACGAATGCGTCGATCATTAAGTGTGGCGCCCTCACCGCGTTCAGCGGCGAACATCTCATCGCGCATGGGATCGTAAACAACGCCAAGCGTTAGTTCTCCGTCGTGCTCCAGCGCAATCGAGACGCAGAAACACGGATAGCCATGCGCGTAGTTTGTAGTGCCGTCAAGTGGATCGATGATCCACTTCCACTCGCTGCGTTTGCCGCCCACCAAAACTGCCTCGCCCGACTCTTCTGCGAGAATGCCGTGCTGCGGATAGTAGGATCGAATTCTCTCGATAATCAGGTTTTCAGCCGCGATATCGGCTTCGGTAACGAGATTGATGTCGCCCTTCGTTGTGATCTTGGCGGTGCCGAGACGTTGGACCAGCACGTTGCCTGCCTCACGCGCGATTTCAGTTGCAAAGTTAAGCACGTGAGCTCCTCTTTGCCATTCGCATCTTTTCCGCGGCAATCTTTAAGATTTCCTGGACCTGACGGTCCCAGTAAGCCCATGAATGGTCGCCCGGCAGTTCTCTGAACTCGTGCGCGATTTTCTTTTCAAACATCGCGGCGGCGAGGTCACGGTTGTGGGAGAAGATAAAAAGCGCATCCTCAGTGCCACAGTCAAAATAAAAGTACGGCAATGAAGCGACTCGACCGGCGCTAAGTTTTCCCACGATGTCGAAGAGATCGTTGCTCAGGCGTGTTTCACTGCCTGGAGCGCCGAAGAGTTTCACAGAATCTGGCCAGTTCTCCTTCAATTCTTTTTCGGTCATGCGAGTCACACCAAACGCGCCGCTCATCGAAGCTGCGAAGACAAATGTCGCCGGCGACTTCAAACCAAACTTGATGGCACCGTAGCCGCCCATCGAGAGGCCGGCGATCGAGCGGCCATAGCGAGCTTCGATCGTGCGATAGCGTTGCTGCACGTCAGGTATCAGTTCTTTGAGAATGTAGCTTTCGTACTTGTCGGTTGTGACGGCGGCGCTGTCTGTGTACCAACTGTCGTTGCCTTCGGGTGTGACGACGATCATGCGGTACCCGGCTGCGTAATCGGCGAGGTTCGTGCGCGCGATCCAATCGGAGTAGTGACCAGTTAGACCATGCAGCAGATACAGAACCGGATAGCGTGTGGTCTTTGAAGTTTCGTAGTCAGTGGGGAGGATTACGCTGTAGGGAAGCGTTGTGTTGATGAGCTTGCTTTGGAAGCGAACTGTCTCAACTCGACCATACGCGGAGGCAGAGACACAAAAGACAAGCGACAGTAGAATGACCCTACAAAGTCTGAAGCTTTTCATAAGTTTAGCCACGGATTACAGGGATCTTAAATCGGGATTAAATCCGGATCTTAATCCGTGTTATCTGTGGTTAATGGAATGTGGATCCCGGTCGCGCGTGCGGTGTGTTTAGCTTCTTCATAACCCGCATCCACGTGCCGCGCGACACCAAGCCCCGGATCGTTCGTCAGCACGCGGTTCAATCGCTTCGCCGCTTCCTCAGTTCCATCCGCCACCGATACCTGCCCCGCATGCAATGAATAGCCAATGCCCACACCACCACCATGATGAAACGAAACCCAACTCGCACCGCTCGCCGTGTTCAGCAAGGCATTGAGTATGGGCCAATCCGCAACGGCATCTGATCCGTCTTTCATTCCTTCCGTCTCGCGGAACGGCGACGCCACGGAACCCGTATCGAGATGATCGCGCCCAATCGCGATCGGCGCCTTCAGATCACCGCGCTTCACGAGGTCGTTGATTGCTTCACCCATCTCGGCCCGCTCGCCGTAGCCTAACCAACAGATGCGCGCCGGTAGTCCCTGCAATTGGACACGATCGCGCGCTAGTCGCAACCAGCGATTCAACGTGCGGTCGTCGGGAAACATCTCGAGCGCAAGATCGTCCGTCTTGCGAATGTCTTGCGGGTCGCCGGAAAGCGCCACCCAACGAAACGGCCCCTTGCCTTCGCAGAAAAGCGGACGAATATACTCCGGAACAAAACCCGGTATCTCGAAGGCGTCTTTACATCCTGCATCCAGCGCTTGCTTGCGAATGTTATTGCCGTAATCAAATGCCACTGCGCCCGCGCGTTTCAACGCCAACATAGCTTCAACGTGTCGCGCCATCGACTCCATCGACTTCTCAACGTAAGCAGCGGGATCATCTTCACGAAGCTTTGCGGCTTCGTCCAACGTCACACCAGCAGGCACGTATCCATTCAACGGATCGTGAGCACTTGTTTGATCGGTAACTACATCGACCTTCACTCCACGTCTCACCAGCTCCGGTAACACTTCCGCGCAGTTTCCCACCAGCCCAACAGAAACGGCTCGTTTTTGATCTTGTGCGTCTTCGCAAATGTCGAGCGCTTCGTCGAGCGTCAGTGCCAGGCGCTCGCAGTAGCCTGTACGCACGCGGCGTTCAATACGCTCGGGATCGACGTCGATCCCGAGAAACACAGCGCCATTCAGCGTCGCCGCGAGTGGCTGCGCGCCACCCATACCTCCCATCCCGCCTGATACTATGAGTTTCCCGGAAAGATCGCCGCCAAACTGTTTGTCAGCCATCGCGGCAAATGTCTCAAACGTGCCTTGGACGATGCCCTGCGTGCCGATGTAGATCCAACTCCCGGCAGTCATCTGGCCGTACATCATCAGCCCGCGACGTTCGAGTTCGTGAAAGTGTTCCCAGTTGGCCCAGGCGCCGACCAGATTTGAATTCGCGATCAAAACGCGAGGCGCCTGCTCGTGTGTGCGAAAGACGGCGACCGGCTTGCCCGATTGGACCAGCAACGTCTCATCATTTTCCAGTGCGCGCAACTCACGAACGATTGCGTCGAAACAGGACCAGTTGCGAGCAGCTTTGCCGGCGCCGCCGTAGACGATCAGATCGTCGGGACGCTCGGCGACGTCCGGGTCGAGGTTGTTCATCAGGCAGCGAAGTGCAGCCTCCTGATGCCAACCTTTGCAGCTCAACTGCGCGCCGCGTGGAGCGTGGATTACTCTGTGGTCCATCGAACTATTCGATAAAAACTAGCCGCGGATAAACACAGATTTATTTACGGATATATTGTTCTCATCCGTCTTCATCCGTGTCGTCTGTGGCGCAATTATTCCGCACCCCAGTATCTGCTAAGCCAGCCGCCCTTATCTTTTTCTTGTTTCGTCAATTGCTCCAGCTCGCCGGAATCGAGCCACACGCCACCGCACTTTTCGCAAGTGTCGATCAGCACTTCTTCAAACTTGCTCTCTTTCAAACTTCCGTCACAACGCGGGCACTGCATCGAAGAAATGCCGGCGGCCTTCGCCTCTGCCGCCACATTCATCTTGGCGCGCAGCTTTTCGATTGCCTCCTTGTTCTTGCGATGAAAGTATTCTTCTTCGAGACCTTTCCTGCGCTCTTCCATTCCGTATACTCCTTAATCTGTGTAATCTGTGGATAACAGCTTAAAATCTCCTCGCCGGATCGCCGCCGTAACCTTCTCAATATCGCCCGACATTGAGCGATCTTCTGTTAACGGCGCTACCAGGCTGCGCACAATCTCATACGCCTGCTTCACGCCGCGGCCGGGTGCGAGCGGCGCATGGTATTCCAAACCCTGCGCCGCGGTCATTAATTCAACCGCCGTTGCCATCTCCGCGAGTTTCACAATCCCGCGCAACTTGGTTGCGGCAGTCATGCCCATCGACACGTGATCTTCTTTCCCTCCATCGGTGGGGACGTTGTCGATGCTCGCCGGATGGGCCAACACTTTGGCTTCGTTTAAAAGCGCCGCCGCGCTCACTTGCAACATCATAAAACCGCAGGCTATGCCCGGCTGTGCTGTCAAAAACGGTGGCAGTCCTTCGTTCGAGTCGGGATTTACCAACCTGTCGATGCGCCGCTCCGTGATACTCATCAAGTCTGTCAAAGCGATTGCGGCATAGTCAAAAACCAGTGCGAGCGGCGCGCCATGAAAGTTTCCGCCAGACAACACTTCCCCCGTTTCGGAAAAAACCAAAGGGTTGTCAGTGGCGCTGCCGCTTTCAAGCTCGACTACTTGCCGCGCATGACTCAGTGCGGTGCGGATCGCGCCATGCACCTGCGGCATGCAGCGCAAACTGTACGCGTCCTGCACACGCGGATCGTTAACGAGATGCGACTTACGAATCTCACTATCCTGCAGTAACTCTCGCAAGTGTGCGGCAACTGCCAATTGACCGGGATGAGGTCGCGCGGCATGAATGCGCTCGTCAAAAGCGACGGGCGTTCCTTTGAGTGCTTCGAGTGTCATTGCGCCGGCAACGTCCGCAAGCCGCACGAGTTGCTCGGCGCGATGAAGCGCGAGAGCACCGACTGCGCCCATCGCCTGTGTTCCGTTGAGAAGCGCCAGTCCTTCTTTTACTTCCAATCGTAGGGGCGCGATCTGCGCGCGCTCGAAAGCTACAGCAGCGGGCAGACGCTGTCCGTCGTAAAAGACTTCTCCTTCACCGATTGCCGCCAACGCGAGATGCGCGAGTGGCGCTAAATCACCGCTTGCGCCCACGCTGCCCTTTTCAGGAATGACCGGCGTCACGCCTTTCTCGAGCATTGCGATCAAAGTATCGATAACCAAAGGCCGGGCGCCGCTAAATCCCGAAGCAAGCACGTTTGCTCGCAACAACAACATCGCCCGCGCCTCAGCTTCCGGCAACGGGTCACCCAAACCGCAGGAATGACTGCGAACGAGGTTCAGTTGTAATTGAATCAAGTCAGACCGATCGATACTCACGTCTGACAACTTGCCGAAGCCGGTGTTGACTCCGTAAACGGTGCGTCCCTGCGTGACGATATCCTGGACAACCTGGCGAGATTGCTCGACGCGCGTGCGCGCTTCGGCCGCGAGAGTAACCTGCTCTCGGCCCTGGGCAACGTCTACGATTTGCTGGAGAGTGAGTTGTTGACCGTTGAGCTGAAGCATAGATTCATTGCCGATTTCCGATTGCCAATTGCCGATTTATGATTGCTCTACCGTAGAGCGTAAGCTTGGAACCGCAAATCGGCAATCGGCAATTGGAAATCAGCAATGACTTACCTGACGTTTACTTCGGGCCGTTTGTCCGGTGTTTCGGAAATGTCGATCTTTTTAAACTCTGATGTTGTCGTACTGCCGCTGCGCACACGTTGCCGCGCGCGCTTTGCACGCACCGTCGTGCGCCGCTTAGTTTGGGTGGTCCAGTTTGTCATTCGCTTCAGCGGTCGCAATGAGAACTCGTGTTTCGGCAATACCTCGCCGGTAGCTTCACGTAGTCTCACAGTGCCGATTGCAAAAACGGCGACAGCGGCATTAAACACGATTCCCACCACAAACACGATCCATCCGGGAACGACGCCGACCGTAGCGCGATCGATGAAAGCGTTGAAGTCGCGCGCCGGCAAAGGCGACAGGTAAACTTTCAAGTTCCAGCTCAAAGCCAGCAGCGCAAAGATCCAGAGATAGTTGCGGCGCAAGCGACGCCCCACCGCCTCCCACTCGGTGATCGTGAAATGAGGGGTAACCAGGTCAGCCGCCAAATGTTCCGCCCATGCTTCGTCAGCCGGTCTGTTGTCTGGCGCGAGTATGTTTGCGAAGTATCCTGTTTCGATAATTCTTACGCGACTCGACCAGATTTCGTAATAACGATAGCGGCGCGCTTCCATCAGGAGAAAGATTGCGACCAGTATCGAATTGATCGGGATAACGAAATGTGGATTGTTTGGGGAGCTGAAGACGAATGAAAGCGTGGCGCCGGCAGTGATCACAGCCCAGTTAGTAGTCGTGTCGAGTCGATTGCGCCAGGTGTTCGAGCGTTGCACTTCGCCGCGATAGAAATGGATCATCGCGGTGTTGAACTCGCCCGGACTCATGCGGCGCATCAACGCGGAGGGAGATTGCGACGCAGAGTCGGACAGCGGCTCCACCGGCGGTGGCGTTCTGAGCCTACCGGTAATCCTTTCTGTCGATAGTTGACCGCTTCCTCGTTGGCTTGCTTCGGTGGACATGGGACCCGATCGATGGAGCGCGCCGGCCAGACGGCAGCGCGGAACTCCGAAATTGATAATAGCATGCGCGGCCACAAAGAAGCACAAATAGCGTCATGAGGAGAGCCACAAAGAGGCACATAAAGCACCAAAACTATTCACTTTCATTTATCTGCTCAGATCGATTGTGCTTCCATGCTTTTTCTGTTTTTGCCTTTGTGCTTTCTTTAATAGGCACATAAAGCGTAAAACTATTTCACTTTCATTATCTGCTTAATCGATTGTGCTTCCATGCTTTTTCTGTTTGTGCTTTTTGTGCTTCTTTGTGGCTAAAATCGCGCGCCTTGACACTGTTTCCGCGCGCGCCCTATAGTGGCCGTTCGGTTGTTTGATGACTGATTTTGACGTTTACTGGATGCGGCAGGCGCTGGCCGCCGCTCGCGAGGCGCAGGCAAGTGGCGAAGTGCCCGTCGGCACTTGTATCGTCAGCGAAAATAAACTCGTCGCCGTTTCCGGTAACCGCACGCGTACCGACTGCGATCCCACAGCCCACGCTGAAATCGTTGCTCTCCGCGAAGCCGCCGGTAAGCTGGGTAACTACCGGCTGACAGGCGTGGATGTTTACTCGACGATTGAGCCGTGCGCGATGTGCGCTGGAGCGATGATACAAGCGCGCGTGAGGCGTTTGATTTATGGCGCGCCGGATGAACGGGCAGGCGCGGTGACAAGCCGGTTTCGCGTTTGCGACACGGACTTTTTGAACCATCGGATTCAGATCAGCGCGGGCGTTTTGGAAGCGGAATGCCGGGCGCTTATGCAGGAGTTTTTCCGGAGCAGGCGAATAGAATAAGACGCGGAGAGGTCGCATAGTGGATTAGTGCACCGGTCTCGAAAACCGGAGTGGGTTAACGCCCACCGTGGGTTCGAATCCCACCCTCTCCGCCAGAAAGATTGCCGATTGCCAATTGCCGATTGCCGATTTGGTAGAGGCGCATGATTTGAAAATTGGCAATCGGCAATTGGCAATGTTAGGAGAGGTGCAGGAGTGGTTGAACTGGCAGCACTGGAAATGCTGTGAACGGGAAACCGTTCCGTGGGTTCGAATCCCACCCTCTCCGCCAGATCATTTTTTGTCATGAGCGACGATAAGTTAGCTATTGAAGAAGCAAGGCGTGCGGCACAGCACGAATCTGTAAAGGGCCAGGTTGAAGGCGAGGTGCAGGCCGAGATTAGCGACCGCGCCGCCGCAAAAGCAACGCCCGGCGAAGCGCAGAGAATAGACCAGGTCGCGGGCGAGTTTCGTTCGAAAGCGGTTAACGAGGTTGTTGACACTGAACGCGAAGTGCAGCGCTCGAGAGGACTCGCGCGAGTCTCGCAAGTTATCGATTACATCTTCTATGTAATCTACGCGCTGCTGGCAATGCGTTTCCTGCTGGGTTTACTGGCCGCTCGCAGTAGTGCAGGTTTCGTTCGCTTTATTGTCGCCGCGAGTAATCCGTTCTATGAACCGTTTCGCGGGATCGTTGCAAGCCCGCAGACGGATGGTGGCCACACGTTACTGCTGCCAGTCGTGATCGCACTGGTTGCCTATGTGCTGCTTCACCTGTTAATTAATGCTGCATTACGAATGTTCGCGCATCGGAAGACGGAAATATAGCGATTGCCAATTTGTTCTGGTAATCAGGTTCTAAAACTGGCAATTGGCAATTGGTAATCGGCAATTGAAAGGCATCGGCAATTTATCAGATCCCGGGCTCCGCACAACGCTAGCCTTGTGAACCCCGCCAGGCCGGGAACGGAGCAACGGTAGCAACGGCAGCGTGTGTTGCGGGAAAGTCCGGGGTCTGGCCAGTTCCTCTGCGAAACAAGTAAACGAAACCCACAATGGCCTATCAAGTCATCGCGCGAAAGTGGCGCCCTCAAACCTTCGACGAAGTAACAGGCCAGGAACCAATCACGCGCACGCTGCGCAACGCCATCGAGCAACAGCGGCTTCATCACGCCTACTTGTTTTCCGGCGCTCGCGGCGTTGGAAAAACAACCACCGCGCGGCTGCTCGCGAAAGCGTTGAATTGCCACAAGGCGAAACAACCAACGCCGACGCCTTGTCGTTCTGACGATCCGGATCAGTGTTCGTCGTGTCGCGAGATCACCGAGAGTCGCTCGATCGACGTGCAGGAGATCGACGCGGCGTCAAACACGGGCGTTGATAACGTGCGTGACGCGATCATCGCGAGCGTCGGTATTGCTCCAGCGCGTGACCGCTACAAGGTTTTCATCATCGACGAAGTACACATGCTTTCCGGCGCAGCCTTCAACGCGCTACTGAAAACTTTGGAAGAGCCTCCGCCGCGCGTCGTGTTCATCATGGCCACGACTGAGCGGCACAAAGTTCCCGAAACGATCCTGTCCCGATGCCAGCAGTTTGAGTTTCGCACGATTGCAACTGCGAAGATTCTCGAACGACTGAAACTGATCGCGAAGGCCGAACACATCTCAATTCCTGATGATGCGCTGCGTGAGATTGCGCGCACTGGCGAAGGCTCGATGCGCGACGCGCAATCGGCATTGGACCAGGTGATCAGTTTCGCCGGCGAGAAGATTAAGAAAGAAGACGTCGAGATGGCGCTCGGCGTCGCGGGCGCCGACATCCTCAAACGCATCGTCGACAGCATCGCGGAAAACAAACCAGCGGAAGCACTAGCAGCGGTCGACGATATCGTGATGCGTGGTCACGATCTGCGAAACTTCTGTCGCGATCTGCTGGCGCACTTCCGCGATCTGCTGGTTACTAAAGTTTCTGGCAATGAAGAGCTGCTGGAGTCGGCCGTGTGCGAAGCGCAGGAACTCAAACGCCAGTCGGAGCTGTTTTCCGAGTCAGACCTGGTTCGCTTCTTTCATTCGCTTGCCGAGACTGAAACGAAACTTCGGGCGGCGACTCAGCCTCGTTACCAGTTGGAAATCGGTATTGTAAAACTGATGGAACTGCGCGGCGTCGAGAGTATTAATGAGATCATTCAGCGGCTCTCGGCACTCGAAACAAATCTCGGCAGCGAGGTATCGACATCATCGAGAACACCCTCGGGTTCCAGCGGCAGTTCAAAAACTCCGGGGAAGAGTAGTCCGCCAGTGACTTCTCAAGCGGCCGGATCTTCGTTTGCCGCA
>JBKPJS010000299.1:0-10259 GCA_046730815.1 Acidobacteriota bacterium | reverse complement strand
TCACGAGCAGAGCCCCCGGGAGTTTGAGGATGTGATGCGGCGGGCATCAAGCCACAGCCCTGATGTCATCCGGTTGCCGCCTCGCCTGACTGCGACGCTTAAAAGGTTGGCAGAAAGAGAGGGTGAGCCAGAATACCAGCTCATGGTCACCCGGTGGCTGAAAGAACGCGTGCAAAAAGAAGCCCGGTCCACCCCAAAACTGTCGAAGAAGTCAAAACTCAACAGAGGATCGAACTTGAAGCGACAGGTATCAAAATAATTCTTCCAGCCACAAAGAAGCACAAAAGTCAGCGGGGGAAACTCGTTTGTGGTTTTTGTGCTTCTTTGTGGCTAAACTTTGCGGCGCCAGGCGGATAGGGAGGAGCCGGTTCCGCCGCGTCTCTCGGCTACGATCTCAGCCATGATCGAGAGGGCTACTTCTTCGGGGGTTACCGCACCGATGTCGAGCCCGATAGGGCCGCGGATGTTTTTGAGTTGCTCTTCTGGCACGCCCGCTTCGCGCAACCGTTCGATCACGATAGACGTGCGTCGCTTGCTGCCAATTAAACCGGCGTAATCGGGATTGGCACCGACCACGGCCCGCATGCATTGCTCGTCTTCGTTGTGGCCCCTCGTGACGACTGCCACTGAAACGCCTCGCCCATTTCCCACAGCTTCACGCACCGCCGAACTCCAATCGTCGGCCACGAGCAGTTCGATCTGTTCTTCGGGAAAACGCTCGCGGTTCAGAAACTCGGCGCGGTCGTCGATCAAGGTGGCGTGATAGCCTGCAAATGCCGCCAGTCTCGCGAGTGACGCACCCACATGTCCCGCGCCGCAAATCACCAAACGTGGCGATGGTTGAAGTCGTTCAAACAATAGCGAGGTCTCGCGAGCCGCAGGAAACTCAGGAGCGAACTCGCTAACACTGAACATTCTTGTTTCTTCACGTGAAGCAAGAAAACGCTCAGCCTGAGTTATAACAAGCGAATCCAGTTCCGCATCGCCGAGACTTCCGATCGGACCGCGGTTCTGCTGGACAAGAAGCTTCGAGCCAATTAGTCCGGGGCCACTCACGCTGGTAACCACCACCGCGATCTCGCCACGCTCCAACACCTCTCCAATCATCTTCGTTAGAGGTTGCGAAGA
The DNA here is from genome assembly GCA_046730815.1 of Acidobacteriota bacterium. Classification (GTDB taxonomy): domain Bacteria; phylum Acidobacteriota; class Blastocatellia; order Pyrinomonadales; family Pyrinomonadaceae; genus PSRF01. The sequence goes on along the minus strand of JBKPJS010000299.1, from coordinate 9,131 downwards.
TGTTTGGTCTCGTATCTCAGTCATTGATAGTGCTTCAAGCCCGGCGGGATGTTTACTTCAACGCTCGCGATTTACTTAAACCAATCGCGGACGCGGCTCGCCGCATGAGCCATAATGGTCCAACCAGCAGGTAGACGGGATTTTTGAAGAAGGCAGGTTGATTTCCTTCGATAGCGTGTCCAACAAACTGAAGTATCCAACCGACAACAAACAGTCCGAGCGCCCAGCGCCAGTCGAAAAAGAACAGCGGCAGAGAGACGACAATCATCGGTATGCCGATGCTGTGCGACAGCCGGTTCAGCGGATGCTGATGCTTGGCTTTGTAGTTGGCGACAAAATCAGACATAAATCATTGCCAATTGCGAATTTCCGATTGCCGATTGAAAATCGAAATTGGCAATTGGAATCGGCAATTAACCTAACTGTTCATTACCTCGACAAAAATGTCCATCGTGCCGCCGCACACCATCCCTTCCTCGCTTGCTTCGTCGGCGGTGAGCGAGAAGTGGTGCAACTGAGACTTCCCCGAGCGCATGGCCGCTTGTGCCTCCGCCCAGACCTCAGCTTCGATGCAACCGCCACCCACTGTTCCCGATACTTCTCCGTTTTGGAAGAAGAGCATTTTCGCACCGCGCTGCTGCGGAGTCGAGCCACGCGTGTGCGCCACCGTGGCAACAACTACACGTTCACCGCGGCCGGCGGCTTCGTTAATCAGGCGATACAGCTCGCGTTGCGGAACAGTTGACATGTTGGTGCGTGGAACTCTGTTGACCTAAAGCTTCGATAAGTCTACGTCACCAGGATTAAAGCGCAAAGCATGCAGAAAAGAATCCTCAGATTAACGGATTGATCTGTGCAACCGGTGGATTCTTCTTGCTAAAATCCCAGCCTCTAACGCCCAGCAATGGAGGACCCGATGGCAGCAACCCCCCGCATCCCCGGCCGCGTAAACGATCACCGGCTGTACATACTCGCAGCGATTCTGACTCCCCTTATCGTACTCGCAGGTTTCGCACGTACTTACTATCTGAAAGGATTTTTCGGCACACCCAATCTCCCCGGGCGCATTGTTCACTTGCACGGTATCGTGATGACCGCGTGGGTCGTACTCTTTGTCGCCCAGATATCACTGGTCGCCACGCGTCGCACTAAGATCCACCAACGTCTCGGCATCCTGGGAGCGGTACTCGCCGCACTAGTCGTGATCGTCGGAGTTTTGACAGCGCTTTATGCGGCGGCTCGCGGTAGTTCTCCAAGTCCGCCGGCGCTTCAATTTCTTGTAATCCCGCTCGGAGACATGTTGATCTTCGCGATCCTGATCGGGTTGGCTCTTTATTACCGGCGGAAACTGCACGTTCATAAACGTCTCATGCTGCTGGCCGCGATCAACCTGCTGACGCCGGCGATAGCACGTATACCTCTCAACTTCATTATCAACGGTGGACCACTCGCGTTCTTCGCTCTGACGGACGTCTGTTTGCTTGCTGCCGTCGCGTTCGACACTTACAAACATCGCCGCCTGCATCCAGCCTTCTTGTGGGGTACGATCTTCATCGTGGTGATGCAGCCGTTGCGAATACTGTTGGCAGGCACCGACGTCTGGATGAGATTCGCAGCAGCCCTGGTCAAGCTCGTCGCTTAACTGTAGGAGTGGCCCTCCGTGGCCACCCGTCGTTCGCTTGGAGTTTTCGATGAAACGATCTATTCCGGTTGTGATCTTTATCTTGCTGCTGGCCTGCGGTGTGTTTGCGCAAACTGCACCGGATGCCGCCGAGTTGACGAAACTGCTAAACGACTTCCTTGCAGGTGCGTCACGCAATGATGCCGCCGTGCACGAACGCTTTTGGGCTGACGATTTGATCTACACGCGTTCGGCTGGTCGCCGAGTCAACAAAGCCGAAGTGATGCACGACGTGCGCTCCGCGCCGGCTCCGAAGCCCACCGATCCGAAAACGGTCTACACCGCTGAGGACATTCAGATCAAGCAGTACGGCAACAGCGCCGTCGTTGCTTTTCGGCTTGTTGCAACAACCGAAACAGGAGACCGCAAACACGTCGCGAACCTGCTCAACAGCGGCACCTTCGTGAAGCGCGATGGCAAGTGGCAAGTGGTGAACTGGCAGTCGACACGCATGCCTCGCAGCGAAGCTGAGAGCAAGAGCGAAGTAGCGTCAGCCGACGCAGCTTTTCATCAAGCACTATCAACCGCCGGCGTTGCTAGGCTCCAGGCTCTGACAGACTCCACTTTCGTCTGGACGCGCGGCAACACTCAAATTAGTCAAAAACAACTGTTTGACGATCTCAGCGCAGGGAAAGTTAAGTATGGAAAACCAGATGCGGCAAGGGTGAGTATCTCAATCTACGGTGACACAGCGATCGTTCGCGGCAAGTCCTACACGTTGGTGCTCATCAATCAAGTCGAAGGCTGGAAAGCCGTCGCCATGCACACAAGCCAGTAACATTGCCAATTGCAAATTTCCGATTGCCAATTTCTTCGAGCATATCGGCAATCGGAAATCGGCAATGATTTATTCCGGTTTCTTCGGCTTCGGCGTCGTGGGAGTCGTCTCAACCGGCGCGGCATCCATCTGCTCGCGGCGTTGATTCAATTTTTGCCGCAGGAGGTCAACTTCCGCATCCGCGTTCGCCACCGCCACTTCCAAACGTGTCTTGCTGGTCTCCGTTAATCTCAACTGTGCCTGCACTCTCGATCGTTCACTCTCGAGCTGTCGTCTGCGCGACTCGCGCGCCTCCTCCGGATGCACCGTGCCGTAACCTTGCGTCGATCTTTCGATGTTCTCCGGCTTCAACGCATACTCAATCTGCTCGATTCTCGATTCGAAGTCAGCAATCTTGCTCTGCACGTCGATCAACTGCGAACGCAACTGCTCCGCGCGCTGCTCGGCGCGAGTCAAACGCTCCATATCAAGCTGGTAGCGATCGTCCTCCTGCATCCGCGACAGCTTGTCATTCAGCCTGTTCACCTGGTTCGAGAGCGTGGTGATAGTCTGCTGCATGTCTTCCTGCTCGCCAGTGGCCGGAGTCTTTGCTTTTTTCGATTGGCTGGTCTGTGTGGGTTCCTGAGTTGAGTCGTCGGTACTGATGATCTTCACGTCGCCAGTCGCAGTTTCCGCTGATGCGGGTGGGGCGACGGGCGGATTCGTGATCATTGGCCGGGCAACTGCCGGCTTACGTCGAACACGCTTTTTCCTGCGGGTTTGCGCCTCGCCTTCAATGAAACAGAAGCTAATGACTAAACAAAGGGCGATGAGGAACTTGATGTGACTACGAATCCAAACCATGATCGTGCTCCTTTTCGAGTACCGCCTCTAAAGATACCCCGCTATCCAGATGCCATCAAGCTCAGCCCGCTGCTTCGCTTTCACGACCGTGACAGCTGCCCGTTCCAAAACTACACACGCCGCGCAACGACCTCAAAAAGCGCATTCTTGAAGAAGACACGTTTCAAACGATCGCCGGCGTGCCTCGGCGCCTGCTTGTTCGCGCGTGCTCGCGCCTCCGCGATATTACTTTTCTTACTAAGAACCTCGAGCGGTAAGTTCTGAAACAAACCCTCCGCAGCTTCGAGCGTGAGATGTGTGGTGTGATCCGCAAAAGGACCAACCTCATATGGCAAGCCCACTGCTCGCCAGCTCGAATGCACGCCAGCTACAACGGCGTACACCGGATGATGAATGTTGACAGTGAAATAAAGTAAGCCGCCGGGCACTAGAATTCGCGCCAGCTCACCGGCGATTTTTCTTGGCGACTCCGCATGATCGACGACGTTGTTGCACAGCACAATGTCGAAACTCTGATCGGGAAACGGCAGCGATTCACCTACTGCGGCAACTGTCAACGCGCAACTCTGCCACCGTGGAAACAGCCTTCTATAATTGACAGCCAATGGATCCACGCCGATTGCGTGTTGTGAGCCGAAGTAGAAAATCAACCCGTGGGCGCCGCTGCCGACTTCGACAACACGAGCAGCCGGCGCGATCGGTTGAAACGTATCGAGAAGCTCCCAAACCCGCCGCGACGACCGCTTCATCGCGACGATGATTTCCTCCTCGCGCCCGCGAACATGCGCGGCCTTACGCTGTTGATAAGCGAGTTGACGCTCGAGCGCCCTGCGTGCAAGTTTCCTGCGCGTCGCTTCTCGCCAACTCATTTCTGTCTTTGTGCTTTTGTGCCTTTTGTGGCTACTTCTGTTTTGTGTTCTTTGTGCTTTTTTGTGGCTTAAAAAGGCTGAACCTGGAAACTAATATCCATCGCTGCGGCCGCACTCGTCAGCGCTTCAACCCGAATCAGTTGCGCACCCGCCTCAGCATACTCGCGAACGTTCGCAGGCGTGACATTCCCACCACACTCAACCACCACCGAGCCTGATGCCTCCTTCGCGACCGCGGCGAGTAGCCCAAACTCAGTCGCACTCAGATCTTCGATCACGACGACATCAGCGCCCGCCGTCACCGCTTCTCTTACTTCGCTCTCATTAGACACTTCAACAGCAACTTTATGGACGTACCCCAACTTTTCCTTCGCAGTCTTCACGGCATTTAAGACTCCACCAAGAATCGAAACGTGATTCGAAGTCACGACTACACCGTCATCCAAACCAAACCTGCTGTTGTATCCGCCTCCGAGGTCGACCGCGTATCTCTCCAACAGGCGCAGCCCCGGCGTAGTCGCTCGCGTGTCAGCAATCTGAGCACCGGTGCCTTCCACCGCTTTCACGTATTCATTCGTCAGCGTGGCGATCCCCGAGAGTCGCTGTAAAAGATTCAGCGCGACTCGCTCTGCCGAGATCAGCACATCAGCAAACCCGATCATGCGCGCGATCACCTTGCCCGCCTCGACTGGTTCACCATCGGACACGAACGCCTCGAGCTGTTGCTGCGAATCGAGCGTTAGAAAAACTTCCTCCGCGGCTTCGAGGCCCGCAACGATCATATTCTGGCCCGCGACAAAGCGTGCGCGAGCCCGCGTGTTACGCGCGATGATCGAATGGGTGGTGATGTCGCCGCGTCCCAGATCTTCACGTAGAAAGAGGCTGATTTGTGAGTAAAGCGCGCCTTCGTCGATCCAGTTCATTGGAGGTTCTCGACTGTTTGCTGAAGTTGAGAGGACTGTTGAGCGATGGCGGCGATGCGCTCGCGCACTTCGTTGACTCGCTCAACCGGGGCTCGCGAAACAAAGTTCGGATTACTGAGTTGGGCCTCGAGCTTCGCGGCTTCTGCGGCCAGCTTTTCCTGCTCGCGCTGCAAACGCCGGCGCTCCTGTTCGAAGTCAATCAAACCTTCGAGCGGCACTGCCAGCTCCGCGCCACCGGTCAACACGGCACGGGCCGAAGCCCGCGGTGCTTCAAGACGTTCGGTGATAGAAAATTCAGACGCGCGAACGAGACGCGAAACCTGCTCTCGTGCCGATAAGAAAACACGGCGCAGGTTCTCGTCAGGCGATCCGACAACGATCGGAATGCGCTCCGCCGGTTTGATATTCATTTCGGAACGAATGTTTCTTACGCGCGAGATCAGCTCGATGATCGCCTGCATCTCCGACTCGGCCGCTTCGTCGATCAGTCCAGACGCGCCTTCCGGATAAGCAGTGAGCATCACTGTCGGCTCTGCACTGTTGTACGCCGCGTGCAATTGCTTCTCGCCGGGCAAACGTTGCCACAGCTCTTCAGTAATGTACGGCATGAACGGATGCAACAAACGCAGCGCTTGTTCGAGCACTGTCAAAAGCCGTGTACGAGCTTCCGCGCGAGAAGCGCTCTCTTGTTCGGCAGTAACGCCGGCTTTAGCGAGTTCGATGTACCAGTCGCAGAAGTCGTCCCAGAAGAAGTGATACAGAGTCTGCACTGCTTCATGAAACTGGTATCCGTTGATCGCTGCGTTCAGATCCCGCGCTGTCTTGTTCAACCTGGAAACGATCCAGCGGTCATGCAGTGAGGTGCTCTGCTCGAGTATCTCCGGCCTGACTCCCGCGCCTTCTGAATTGAGCAAACAGAACCTCGCAGCGTTCCAGATCTTATTTGCAAAATTGCGATACGACTCGACCTGCTTCTCATTCCAACGAATGTCAGTGCTGCCGACTTGCGCGAGCGTCAGGCGCGTTGCGTCCACACCGAACTTGTCGAACACGTCGATCGGATCCACTCCGTTCATCTTCGTCTTCGACATGCGTTGCCCCTGGCTGTCGAGGATTGTTCCCGTGATGAAGACGTCGGCGAATGGCTCCCTGCCAACAAACTTCATCCCCATCATCACCATGCGCGATACCCACAGGAAGATGATGTCGCGGGCGGTTACTAACACGTCCGTGGGATAGAAAGTCTTCAGATCGTCGGTCTCATTGGGCCAACCGAGAGTTGAAAAGGGCCATAGTGCGGATGAGAACCATGTGTCCAACACGTCCTGGTCCTGCATGAGTTCGCTTGTGCCGGCCTTCTCGCGCGCCTCTTCTTCAGATCGGGCGACGATGACTTCGCCGTCAGGCGTGTACCAGGCCGGAATCTGGTGGCCCCACCAAAGCTGGCGCGAGATGGTCCAATCGCGAAGGTTCTCGAGCCAGCTTGTATAAATCTTTTCGTAGGTTTCTGGAATAAATCGTGGCTTCTGTTCGCGCGACATCAGATCGAGCGCGAGGTCGCGGAGTGGGTCCATCTTCATAAACCATTGCGTTGAGATCAGAGGCTCAATCACAGTCTTGCAGCGCTCGCATTTGGAGATGGAAAACTCGTAGTCGACAACCTTCTCCATGAATCCGAGCGCTTCAAAGTCTGCAACAACTTTCTCACGCGCTTTGTAGCGATCAAGTCCGGCAAAATCTGAACCCGCATCAGCAGTCATCTTTGCGTGCGGATCAATCACCACGACTTGCGGCAGGTTGTGACGCAGGCCCATCTCGTAATCGTTTGGATCGTGCGCGGGCGTGATCTTCACCGCGCCGGTGCCAAACTCCGGATCGACATATTCATCGGCAACGACGGGAATCTCGCGATCGGTGAGTGGCAGCAGAACAGTTTGACCTACGAGATCCTGGTAACGCTCATCGCCTGGATTAATTGCAACCGCAGTATCGCCGAGCATCGTCTCGGGTCGCGTTGTCGCAACAGTTACACGCCTGTCGCTGTTCTTGATCGGATACTGTAGGTAGTAGAGTTTGCCGGCTTGCGGAAGTTTCTCGACCTCGAGATCGGAGAGCACGGTCTGGTCCTGCGGGCACCAGTTAACAATTCGATTGCCGCGATAGATCAGTCCCTCGGCGTACAACCGTACAAACACCTCGCGGACGGTGCGAGAAAGCTCCTCGCTCATCGTAAACTTCTCGCGCGACCAGTCCACTGACGCGCCTTCGCGACGCATCTGCACAGTGATTTGTCCGCCCGATTCGTTTTTCCATTTCCAAACCCGCTCAACAAACTTCTCGCGTCCCAAATCGTGTCGCGACTTTCCTTCCTTCTTCAGCGCCCGCGAGACCATCAACTGTGTGGAGATACCGGCGTGGTCCATCCCGGGCAACCACAACGCCCGATACCCACACATACGCTTATGCCGCGTCATCACATCCATGAGCGTATGCTGCAACGCATGGCCCATGTGCAGCGAGCCAGTAACGTTCGGCGGCGGAATGACGATGCTGTACACCGGCGCGTTCGGATCTTTATTTACTTCCGGCGCAAAATACCCATTCCTCTCCCACCGCTCGTAATGGTGCTGCTCCGCCTCTGTGGGGTCGTACTGTTTAGGAATGTCCATGCAAACGCTACGCTGTCTTTAGGCTTGAAACCAAAAGCTAGAGTCTACGCCAGACGATGGACAAAGTTCAAAATTGGTAAAGCGTTAAGTGTGGGAAACTCTGATGTGGCTCTGGAGGAAGTCGCTTTGACAGGATTTACATGATTGTCAGGATTGACATGTAAATCCTGTCTCATCCTGCAATCCTGTAAAAAAAAGCAGGTGACGTTAGAGTCACCTGCTCAAGATACCCGCACGAAAAAGAAACTACTTCGCTTGCCTCTCTTCGAGCTGGCGCTTAATTAAGAGTTCGGCAAGGTCGGGCACGACTTCCCACGCAATCTCTCGGACCACTTTGTCGGACATCATCTCGACAACGCGACGGGCGATGGCGTTGATCATTTCGGGAGAGAGTTGATCGGCGCTGATGGGAGTTGCGGGCGCGGAGGGGGCGGGTTCGACGAAGATGGGCTGAGGCTCGGGTTCCGGTTCGACAACCGCCACGTCCGGCACCTCAGACGCATACGGCACCTCAGACGCATAAGGACCCTCAGACGCATAAGAAACCTCTTGCGTGTCTGCAAACGAACTGTGAATCTCAGGTTGATAAGACGGTTCGTACGCACTTGCCGCAGCGACCGCTTCCTTAACCTGCGGCTCAACAAACGCGCGCATCGGTGCTGGTTCGTAAGCAGGTTCGTCATCGAGGTCCAACACGAATTCATCGTCGTCCGCCGCACGCACCGGCTCAAACTCACCGAGGTCCAACAACACGTCAGAATCGTTTCGTGTTTCCGTTTCCATTTTCTCCTCACGTGGTAACGATTGCGCCGCTATTGCATCGTCAAGCGGCAACGTGTCTGCCGTCGTGACCTCCAACTCGTGCGTGTCCAAATGCACTTCTTCCTCTTCTGGCTCTTCAATCTTCGGAAGTTCAGCAGTTGGACGCTCCTTCTCGACCACAGGCGGGCTGCTCACGAGCGCTCCTACCCGGTCGATCAGTCGTCGTATCGATTGAAATGGTTTCGTCAATATGTCATCCGCGCCAACTCTGCGCGCCTCCGCTTCGTCGAACGGCTCAAACGAGCCCACGAGCAGCATCACGGGAATATGTTTCAGCTTCTCGTTTGTTTTGACGTATTCGCAAACTTCATAACCCGTGCGAGCAGGCATGAAGACGTCTGCGAGAACTATATCCGGGGCAAACTCCAGGAGCTGATCGATTGCCTCCTGGCCGTTGCCGACAGCCATGACTCGCACACCTTCGTCAGCGAACGTAAGGTCGATAACTTTCTGAATGGTGGCCGAATCGTCGGCAAGTAGGAGTTTGCGTCCAGCTAGCAAAGCCAATCCCTTTAGCTGAATTGCACCATCGGCGGGGCCTAGTGC
>JBKPJS010000298.1:0-1607 GCA_046730815.1 Acidobacteriota bacterium | reverse complement strand
GAGGAAAGCATTCTGATCTGCGTTCATCTGCGTTCATCCGCGGCTAAATTCAACCTGGTAGTCTCTGAGGCTGCGAGTGATCACGTCCAGCGCTTCTTCGCGATCGTAAACGCCTACAATTTCAACTTTCTTATCGGTGTCGCTCGGAAGTTGTTTGTAGCTGAGAAAGTAATGTTTTAGTCGATCGATGAGCCCTTGCGGCACGTCTTCAATCTCCAGGATCTTCCCGTAAGCAAGATCCGCTTCCAGTACGGCAATGATCTTGTCGTCAGCCTCGCTCCCATCGATCATTCGCAGGCCACCGATCGGTCTGGCATGAAGAAAGAAGCTGCCGTGCGCAAAGGCTTTCTCCGATAGAACGCAGATGTCCATCGGATCCTTGTCGCCTTCGATACCGGTGCGACCGGTGCGTTGTTCGCACAGCTCGGCCACTTCGCGTCCGCAAAACGTCTGCGGAATAAAACCATAAAGCGTGGGCGACATCGACGAGAAACGCTGCGGGCGATCCACGCGCAAATGGCCCGACTGCTTATCTAACTCATATTTGACAGCGTCGATAGGGACTATCTCGATGTACGCATTGACGAGCTCCGGCGTTTTCGGCCCCGGCGTAACGCCGTGCCATGGATGAGCCTGGAATAGTTGTTTAGTCACTCGAAATTAGTTAACCACAAAGGCACTAAGACACAAAGCAGTAAAACTGAACTTTGTGGCTTAGTGTCTTTGTGATTAAATTCGGCCCGTATGGCTGCGAGCGCTGAAGTCGTCACCAAACCTGTTGCGAGTGCAATCTCAATGCGCTGGATTATCGGCGCACGCGACGACATGATCTGGTTCATCGGCTCTGTAGTCTCGAGCTACGCATTGCTTGTTCTCTACGTAAGCGGGATCCTGCCACTGCTTCCGATGGTTGCGCTTTGGGCCATCCTGATCGATGCCCCTCACGTGTTCGGCACCTTCTCACGCACTTATTTCGATCGCACCGAAAGAAAGAATCGCGCTCGACTGCTCTGGGGCTCACTGTTCTTTTTCGCAATTGGACCCGTGATGGTGGTCGCCGGTGCGGGCCTTGTCTTCCTGTTTGTCGCAGCGCTGTGGGCCTACTATCACCTCGTAAAGCAACACTACGGCTTCATGGTGCTTTACAAGAAGAAGAACGGCGACTTGGCGCGGATAGATAATGCGCTCGATCGTTTGCTGTTACTCTTTGCTTTCAACTATCCGTTTGTCGAGTTTATCGCGCGGGACCCGGAAGCGATGGCGCGGGTGCCGGCGGTGTTGCGAGGAGGCGTCAACGGCTTTTCGAAACTACTGCTCGCCGGCACGATTCTCATCTTCGTCGTTTGGGTGGGTCGTCAGGTGCAGCGTGCGATCATCGGCGAGCCATTAAATGTTCCGAAGTATCTCTTGTTGGCAGCGGCGGTTCCGATGCACTGGATCGTGTTGCTGACGCCCATGCCGCACAAGCCAATCGCAATAGTCGCGATACTGACGATCTACCACAACCTGCAATATCACCGGCTCATCTGGTTTCACAATCAAAAGTACGAATCGCGGGAGAAGTATGGCGCCGCGGAACTTATCAGTCGCCGGGTGATCTACTACAT
>JBKPJS010000297.1:0-2207 GCA_046730815.1 Acidobacteriota bacterium | reverse complement strand
GCCCAGAGCTTTCCTATTACTCGTTCTCCCTAAACGAGGCCCGGTCTATGGATTCAAATGTTGGTCTAGCCATTCAATGCAATGCTCTGAAGTACTGGATTGCTTCATGGGCGAGCCTGTCGCTCTCGCTCGTGACTCTGTTTATCGGTTTTCACATCCTGTCTGTCTTGTTCATGATTGCGGTTTTTGGCAGCGTGATGTTGTTGATGAAAAGCGTGCGCGATGAGGTGGAGATGGCGAATAGAAAACTGCTCGAGGCGCGCGATCAGCTCGAGTTGCTGGCCCAGATGGATCCGCTTACGGAAGCGCTGAATCGCCACGCGTTTCATTCGCTGCTGCGGCGGTCGGAAGGTCGTCACGATGTGGTCACGTCCGGCAGCGTGGCCGTGCTCGACATCGATAATCTGAAACCAATCAACGATACGATGGGCCACACTGCGGGTGACAAAGCAATCCGCGCGGTGGCGCGCGCAACGCGTTCGTTAGTGCGTGCGGACGATATGTTGTTTCGCTGGGGTGGTGACGAGTTTCTCGTGTTGATGTTCAAGTTGCCACAGCCTGAAGCCAGCCGGCGCATGGAAAGGCTGAACAAGATTCTCGCGGAGAACTGCGAGAATTGGGTGGGGATGCCGCTCACCGTCACGGTTTCTTTCGGAGTGGCGGGCTTCACCTCACTGATCGATCTGGGCCATGCGATCGAACAGGCGGACAAAGCAATGTACGCCCAGCGCAATCATGTCAGGGGAGTGAACCGGATGGTTGAAAAGGGGTTGGGCGAGCCTGTGTTCTGAAAAGTGTTCACACAAGGCGCAAAGAAAGCAAAGGCGCGAAGGAAGAGTTAGGTTTTCCTTTGCGCCTTTGCTTTCTTTGCGCCTTGCGTGAAACTTTGGCCGATTCCTAAGGTGCGTCAACGATTAGTTCGCGGCCGAAGGTGAAGTTTGGCTTTTTGCGGCCCTTCATGTACTTCGCAGCGGTTTGTGAAAGCGAAGTGATCAGTATCGGCAGCGCAATCGTTGCGTCACAGGGAACGTACGCGGTATGCGCGCCGCGCGCCAGTTTTCCGTAGATCAATCCTTCATCAAACGACACGGCATTCGATCTACCTCCCGGATGCGGAGCATCAGTCGAGATCTGAATCGCATACTTGTGCCCGTGATGATGTTCCTTTTGCAGGAACGACGAAAGAGTCGCCTGTTGAATAAAACTCTTCGTAGTTCCGCCGCCGAGATTGAGGATCCCCGAGACGCGCGCGTTGATCATGACATTCATCATGTCGAGCACGTCCTGAATGATGTCGAACATGAAATTGTTTTTCTTCTCGAAGCGTGCGCCGGCGATGCCGACTGCAAGACCACTGTCCGCAATCGCGGGGCAAAAGATCGGAACCCGCGCCTTGTATGCCGAAGTGAGCACACCATCTTCTGACGCGATCTCGGCAAGCTCCCGGCCGAGCAGGTGTAAGAACTCACGGGGAGAGTAAGGACGCGTTTGATCGAGCTGGTTTGTGAAGCCGCCGATCCACTCCTTTGCCTCGCGATACTCTTCGTCACTCGCGAGCAAGTCCCACATGCGGCTGATTTGTGCCGACTCCAACTCCGCGTCGGTCATGGTTGGATGGGCCTGGAAGTGATAACGCCCGAGTGTTTCATGTAGATCGTGGAAGAGCAATGAGCCGGAAAGGACCAGCACATCGACGAACCGATTCTTGATTACGTAAGCGAGCAGACGCCGCATTCCGGCTGGAATCAGCGCTCCTGAAGCTGCGACCATGATGGTCGTGTTGTCGCCAAGCATGTCCAGCCAGATACGATGGGCCTCGGCAAGCTGGCGTCCTCCAAAGCCTGTTCCTTCCATCTTCTCGAGGAGTCCGGCCACGGAACGATCACGATCCACCTGAACGGGACGCGTGGGAGTGGTCAGGTACTTCGATGCTTTTGGTTTTCGTTGAGTGACCATTAAGTTGTCAACCTCGTCTTGTTATTGCCAATTGCCGATTGCCAATTGTTAATTAATCAACTGACCAAAGGTGCTACTTCTTTCAATCGGCAATTGGCAATGAGCAAATTGGCAATAAATTAATAATCCGTCCTGCGCCGCGAACGGGGTTTCACTCCATTCACTGCAAGATAGCAATAGGCGTCGTAACGAGATTCATAGAACTGGGCCAGCTCGGCGCCGTCAGCCTCGCTCAACTCGCCGTCTTTAAC
>JBKPJS010000296.1:0-6339 GCA_046730815.1 Acidobacteriota bacterium | reverse complement strand
GTCTTCACGATAACACCAAGACCATCTTCGTTAACTCGAAGCGAGAAACGCTGGCGAGATACCTGACTCAACTACAAGTCTTCTCATTCACAGCCACTGATCTGGAAGTCGTACGCGGCGGGCCAGAGGCCCGCAGACGCTTTTTGGACCGCGGTATATCATCACTCAAACCTGCGTACCTGAAGACCTTCGCTGACTACAGTAAAGTCATCAAGCAAAAGAATAGAGTATTGCAACTCGCCAATGAGAATGAGATTGGCCTGGCGCAGGTTGAGGATCTACTCGCGCCGTGGAATGAACAGTTAGTTAAGTTGGGAGTATTTATCCATCAAGCTCGCGAGGAATACGTCGCAGGTTTGAATGCAGCGCTTGAACGACAGTTGTTCGAACGACGTGACGTTACTACTCGTTATGTTTCATCACTCGAGAACAAAGGAGACTTAGGTAATTATGAGTCGTTGCTGCGCTCCAGAATTGCGCTTCGCTTGCCGGCCGAGGTCGCTGCCGGTCATGCGCTGATCGGTCCTCACCGTGACGATTTAGAGATCCATCTCGACGGTCGCGAAATCCGGGTTTACGGCAGTTCCGGACAGCAACGTAGCGCATTGTTATTATTAGACTTAGCGGCAATTTCGTTGTATAATTCAACCTCGAATGACCATCCGGTTTTCATCATCGACGACGTCGACGCGGAACTGGATGAGGGGAGGATCAGACGCCTTCTGGAATACCTTGAAAATCGTACGCAAACCTTCATCACTACCTCAAAGCGGAATCATGTCGAAGGGTTCTTTTCAAGGGCGAATGTATATGAAATCGAGGACGGAAGAGTCCGAAGCAGTCAGGCCCAAACTGACGCCGCTTCGGCAAACCCAATCCTTGCGTAGAAGCGTCATCAAAGCAGTATAGGAGAATAGATTGTCAACAGTAGGACCAACAATAAATAAGAAGGGATCCGCTTACGACTCGTCTTCGATCACCGTGCTGGAGGGCCGCGATGCGGTTCGGAAAAGACCAGCGATGTATATCGGATCGACGGGTGAGATAGGCCTCCATCATATCGTTTACGAAGTTGTGGATAATTCAATTGACGAAGCCCTGGCAGGTTATTGCGACACGGTTGATGTAACGATTCATCTCGACAATTCGATTACCGTTATTGATAACGGACGCGGGATTCCGGTCGACGAAATTAAGAAGGAAAAGAGATCGGCGGCGGAAGTGGTGATGACTAAGCTTCACGCCGGCGGCAAGTTTGATTCAAACGCTTACAAGGTTTCGGGCGGTCTGCACGGCGTGGGTGTTTCGTGCGTCAACTTCCTTTCCGAGAAGCTACATCTCGAGATCTGGCGCGACCAAAAAACTTACGAGCAGGAGTACGCGCGAGGGATACCGGTTGCGCCTCTGAAGCAGACCGGCAAGACGCGCAAACGCGGCACGAAGATCACCTTTAAGCCTGACGGGCAGATCTTTACTGAAACGGCATTCAGTTTTGACAAGCTCTCCGAGCGGCTTCGTGAGAAGGCGTTCCTTAACAAAGGAATTCGGATCACGATCAAAGACGAGCGTGAGGAGCCGGAGCGTTCGCACGAGTTTTATTACAAAGGCGGCATTGCCGAGTTTGTTAAGCACCTGAACAAGAACAAGTCGACGTTGCACGACAAACCGATCTACTTCGAGAAAGAAGGCGAGAGCCTCTCCATCGAAGTCGCCATTCAGTACAACGACGGCTACGACGAAAAGGTCTATTCGTTTGCCAACAACATCAATACGGTAGACGGAGGCACACACCTTTCAGGGTTCCGCTCAGCGTTTACCAGAACGATTAATGCCTACGCACAGTCGTCGGGTTTGGCGAAAAACTTCAAAGGGTCACTCACCGGTGATGACGTACGCGAGGGACTGGTAGCAGTCATCTCCGTGAAACTGCCGCAGCCCCAGTTTGAAGGCCAAACGAAGGGCAAGCTGAATTCGGACGTGAAGGGCGCCGTTGAGTCGTTCCTTAATGATCGGCTGACGGAGTTTTTTGAGCAGAATCCGCCTGTGGCGAGAAAAATCGTGGGAAAGGCACTGGATGCCGCCCGCGCTCGCGAAGCCGCTCGCAAGGCCCGGGAAATCGTCCGCAAAGGCGCAATGGGTTCGACCATGCTGCCCGGTAAACTTGCTGATTGCCAGGAGCGCGATCCGGCATTGTCCGAGATTTACATTGTCGAGGGCGATTCGGCCGGAGGTTCAGCCAAGCAGGGGCGTGACCGGAAGAACCAGGCCATCCTGCCGCTCAAAGGCAAGATTCTTAACGTCGAAAAGGCGCGCTTTGACAAGATGCTCGGCCACAGCGAGATCAAATCGCTAATTACCGCCCTTGGTACCGGCATCGGCAAAGACGACTTCGATATCGGCAAGCTGCGATATCACAAGATCATCCTGATGACCGACGCCGACGTCGACGGCTCGCACATCCGAACACTGCTTCTAACGTTCTTTTACCGGCAGATGCCGGCGCTGGTTGAAGGCGGTCACGTCTTCATCGCACAGCCGCCGTTGTTTAAGGTAAAACGCGGCAAGAAGGAGGAATACATAAAAGACGAGAGCTCGATGATTCGCTATCTCATGCGCCAGGCTACGGGCGATATGAGCGTAAAATCCGCCGGAGCCAACCAGGCGATTGAGGGGCGGGAGCTAGCAAAATCGCTTGAGAAGATGGTTGATTTTAAACGTTACTGTGAGCGCGCGACGCGACGTCTCGGTGGGGACCCACAACTGCTGAATATTCTTCTGGAGTCGCTGAGCGGACGCAAAGGCATCCTGCGAAAAGAAGGGTCGAACCTACGCAAGGTCTTTCAGGACAGCGACCTGATGGCAAAGATCGAAGGAGCTTTGCACAGGGCGGGTTACAAGACTGAATTGACTTCAGACGAAGAGCACGGGCTCTGGGAGATTGAGACGGTTTCGAATTCCGGTGTGAACCTCGTCATCGACTGGAATATGGCGAGTTATGTTGAGTTTCAGAAAGCGGTGGAGCTTTTCAAGTCCCTGGAAGACGATCTGGCAGCGCCATTTGTCTCAGGTGAGAACGGAACCAGCGAAGAAGTGCCCACGCGCGAGGCACTGCTGGAAAAAGTGTTGACGGCAGCGAAGAAAGATTTGTCGATTCAACGCTACAAAGGGCTCGGCGAGATGAATCCGGAGCAGCTTTGGGAAACGACGATGAATCCCGACAAGCGCACTTTATTGGAAGTAAGGATTGACGACGCGGTGGAAACGGATGAGATCTTTACCGTTCTGATGGGTGACGCTGTAGAGCCGCGACGGAAGTTCATCGAAGATAACGCGCTCGACGTGCGAAACCTCGACGTTTAACTTGACAGGATTACATGATTTTCAGGATTAACATGTAAATCCTGTCTAATCTTATAAATCCTGTTCCCTAAATCTTTCAACCTTAAAACGCCAGAGCTTGATCGATTCGCCTGGAGCAATCCCGGCTTTGCGGGCGGCAATCGCGACCTGCTGTTCGGCATCGTCAATTCCAGGAATGTCGGGAAGCAGCAGGCCACGTCGCGAGCCGCTTTCATCTTCGACAATCACGCCAAACACTGCCGGATCCAAATCCTCGATAACCGCCGGCTCAGACGGGGAAAGCACGTCGACTGAATAACGCAAATTCGATAACTCATCTTCGCTAACCGGCTCAAAGCGCGGATCGGTGGTCGCGGCGCTGATCGCGTTGGCAATTATTTCCTGGGCCAGAGTGTCTTTCACGGGTTCAATCGTTCCAATGCAACCGCGCAGTTCTCCACTCACCGTCTTAAGCGAGACAAAGCAAGGCGCGCGCTCTCCCAAAAGGCCGTGGGTGGTGGTAGGTGGATCAAGAATATCCCCGGAACGAATGAACATTTCGACTGCCCGTCGGGCCAATACCGGCAGCTCAATTTCGGTCTTCTCTGGAGGCGCGGGCAGACTAGTTAATTGGGCTACCAGGTAGCCTACGCCAAAAGGCGCTTCGTAGTTCAGCACTTCGCACGACCAGGGCAAATCGTAGCTAGCGCCGATTGCCACCAACATCGATCGGTAGCCACACTCGCCGGCGAGCCTGCGCAAATTGTGATCGATTCCAACGATTTTCTGTGGAGCATTTGAACGGAGCGCATCAACAACCGCTTCATCAAAGATGTGCGCGTCCGGATTGTAACCGGCCGGTGCCTGCGGCTTCAGCCTGTGACTCAAGTCCCCACTGGCAATGAAAGCCACTCGCCGGCCGAGTTGATCGACAGCTTCTTTAATACAAGACCCGAAACGAAGGTGATCTTCATTCGAGAGGAAACTATAACCGAGTGTGACAACCTTCCCTCGCCAACCATTTTGAACCAGAAAGTAAAGCGGAACGGCAATCCCATGATCTAGATCGTGCTCCGGCACGATGGACACGTCATAGTTTTTGGCAGCAGCAACTCGTTTGATCGCGGCCAGCAGTTCTTCATCAACCCTCATGGCGAAACGCGTACCAGGAGCATTGAAGTGCGAGAAGTCGCCGTAGACTTCCGGCCCCTTGTAAGCTACAAACGAGTCCGCTTCCAACGGCGCGTGCGGTGAGATCAAGACGACCGACTCCGAACCGCTGTCGATCAGCCGTTTAGTGAGTTCTGCCATCGCCCTGATCGAATCAATTACGCCGCCGATCGACTCACGACCGACTTCCGGCACCATGATTGGTGGATGCGGTGCGATGCCCGAAAAGACTAGACTGCTTAGGTTAGCCATCGTGCGTCTTTCGTAGTTTGGAGGGAACGGCTGTTATTCTATCTCCGAGAGAACCAAGCCACAACGCTATGGCGCTATATGATGTGTTGATTGTTGGTGCGGGGCCGGCCGGCTCGTTTGCAGCCGAGCTACTCGCGAAAGGCGGCGCCAAGGTTGCGCTGTTCGATGGCCGGCCGGAGGGCGAACCGAAGGCCTGTGGCGGTGGTGTGACCGCCAAAGCTCTGAAAGCCTGGCCGCAGTTGCTGAATGCGGTTGGCCGCACCGTCACCGAGCTCGACTTGTACTCTCCCTCAAGCAAACGACTTCACCTTCAACTCGAGGAGCCTTTTGCGATCTACTCGCGCATCGCCTTTGATTGTTACTTGCGCGATCGTGCTCGTGATGCCGGCGCGCAAGTCATTTCAGAGAAGATCTCGGCCAGAAAAATAAAGAGAACTGAATCCAGCTGGCGATTAACAAACGATAGCAACGCAGAGTGGAGTGGATCTTTCCTGGTAGGCGCCGAGGGCGCAAACAGCGGCATTGCAAAGATGCTCGCCGGACCTTTGCCGCCATCAGACATGGAAGTGGCTTTCGGTTATCGCGCGCCGCTGCCTGCAAATAACATCGCACCGACGGTCGTCGCCTTCCTGCCCGGCTGGGTAGGTTACGCGTGGGCTTTTCCACGTCCCGATCACATTTCATTCGGCATCGCCACTACGCAAGACGCTTTCGAGCACGAACCACTCGACGATCTGCTTTGGCGATTCATGATCGGTTACTACCAGCAGTGCGAAGGCGAGAACGTTGAGTTCTGGCACGAAGAGAACAACTCGAACAGAACACGTATTCACGAACACTTGCGTGCAACCTCCGAACGCTATGCGGCGCGAATTCCCGGGTTGGCAGCGACGACATGGGACCACAGAAAAGCCTGCGGCTACGATTGGGCGCTGCTTGGCGACGCTGCGGGTTTTGCCGATCCTGTGACAGGCGAAGGGATCTACTATGCGCTACGTTCCGCGGAGCTATTTGCTGACGCCTATTTGAGCGGAGCGCCATTGTCGTATGAGAAGCGCTGGCGCGAAGACTTTGGCGCCGAGCTGCGGCGCGCGGCGCAAATGCGCCGGCGATTTTATGGAAACTTCTGGGGCGCGCCGTTCACTGAACGCATGATCGAATTTGCGCGCGGGCATCGCGGCGTTAAGCGAGTGTTGGGAGATCTCGTGGCCGGTGAGCAAGGTTATGTCGATTTGAAAAAGAAGCTCGTGAAGAGCGCACTCCGCCCAGTCTAATCAACTACATGCTGAAATGGACCATTTGCGTTCTGATGACGGTTGCGTCTGCGCAAAATGTATTAAGCCAACGCGTGCGGCAGCCGCGGGAGGTTGTGGAAGCGTATCGGGTGTGCCAGCAGTTTCAAAGACTGATGGCGGACACCCTCGACTTTGATCACGCTTTCGAAGCCACGTTCACCAGGAGCCCCGTGCGGCGTCGTGAGATCGCAATCTACGAAGGGGAGTTTGGCAATCTCGATTTCTCACGCGTTGATAACGCAACGTTGATCGATGCATTCAAAAGTCGCATGCAGATCCTTTA
>JBKPJS010000295.1:0-3797 GCA_046730815.1 Acidobacteriota bacterium | reverse complement strand
ACGTGGGAGTGCGTCGCGCCCATCCATATTCGTGGTTACTGTCCTCACCCCAGCAACCACTTGAGACGGAGGATCCACCAACCGTCTCTCTTGCCCCACAATATACATCGCAACGCCTGTGCCGTGCAAGACCCTTTTTCTTGGGGAGATCTGACTCAACTGTTTACTGGGAAAGACTCGGAGAGGTGCCGATCTAAAGGCTCTTGCGGGCTGGATGTCGTGTAGATTTTTCGCGGGTCGGAGTGTAGAAATTTCACGAACGCCCCGCGCCGGCGCCTATCTCCCGTTCGATTGCATCCGCTATTTTCCGAGCGTAGGTCTTGATCCTGCCTTGGTTCTCGCCCTCGATCATTATCCTGGCCAGCGGCTCCGTTCCTGAATAGCGAAGGAGCAACCGGCCCCTCTGCGAAAGCAGTTCCTCAACCGCCTTCACCTCGGCCTGGACAGAGGGAAGCTCCGTAAACGGGACCTTCTCGCGAACTCGCACATTTACGAGAATCTGCGGGTACTGTTTGAATCCCGCGGTCATTTCCGCAAGCGTTTTCCCGGATTCGCGGAGTGCGCGTAACAAGCAGAGCGCGGTGATCATGCCGTCTCCGGCAAGACTCAGGTCCGGCAGGATAATGTGACCGGACTGCTCGCCGCCGAGACTGGCCTTCAGTCTCAAAAGTTCGTCGAGAACATACTTGTCGCCCACGTCGGTGCGCACGAGTCGTATTCCGACGGCGCGGAAAGCGATTTCGAGACCGATGTTGCTCATGACCGTCGCGACAACCGTGTTGTCTTTGAGCCGTCCGTGCGACTGAAGGTGCGTGGCCAACGCCCACAACGTCGCGTCACCATCAACGTAATTTCCTGCACCGTCGACAAACAGAGATCGGTCCGCATCTCCATCGAAAGCCACTCCCAGATCGGCACGCTCTTTAACAACTTGATCGCGTAGCGAGTCGATGTGGAGCGAGCCGCAGTCGCGATTGATGTTTCGACCATCGGGATTGCAATTAATAGCGATAACTTTGGCGCCGAGTTGTGTAAACAAATTCGGAGCGAGGCTCGAGCTCGCTCCATTCGCGCAGTCAACAACTATCGTGAGCCCCTGCAACTTCAAGCCTTCCCCAATCTGATCGGCAAGGAACGACAGGTATTCTTGCTGGAGTTTTTCTTCGTGTTGAGTTGAGAACCGGGGTTGGGATAACAAAGGCGGCGCGGTGTTCGCAAACACATCCGTCTCGATGAGACGCTCGACTGAGTCGTCCATCTTTTGTCCGGACGGAGCGAAGATCTTGATTCCGTTATCCTGGTAGGGATTGTGCGAGGCGCAGATTACGACACCGGCTGCGGCCTGGTGTTTACGACTCAGGAAAGCAACCCCGGGCGTTGTGATCACTCCTGCCGAAAGGCACTTTGCGCCGGCTCTAGTGGCGCCATCGACAAGAGCTTGCTGGATCGATTCGCCGGATTCGCGAGTGTCGCGTCCGATGACGATTTCCGGCGCATCACCCCTTTTCGTGGCGAGGTGAGAGGCCAAAGAAAAGCCGATGGCGCTTACCGTGGCGGCGTCGAGAGGAAACTGTCCTGCTTCGCCTCGAATGCCGTCAGTACCGAAAAGGGCTTTCATTTGACAGGTAGAAACTTCGAAGTCTGCATAGATTTCAGAGTTACTTTTCCACTTAGCGCTGCTGGTAACTCCAGTCGCGCCCCGAGAGTTTGTTCGACTGAGTCCAGGATGATCTTGACGTCTTCCGCTTTCAAAGTATCAAGCAGACTTGCCGCACCCACCACAGTAACGGAGGTAGTTGCCGGTTGAAGCTTCACGCCCTGGGGCGTGCTGACGCTCACGCCGGAAAGGTTCTTCTCAATTCGCCGCTCACCGATCTCGATATCAACGCTTACCACCGGTTCGAGCAGATCGATCTTCGGATCGGGAACGTCGAGGGCCAAGTTTGAGGCTGTGAAACTTTCTTTGTGGCCGGCGAGCCAGATGCTTTCAGTCATCACTTTCTGTAGTGCGTTTACACGACTGGCCGGCCCGCGCACTATAACGCTGGTTTTGCTTGGGTGAATCGCATAAACCTCGAATCCATCAGCAGGCTTTCCTTCAAGTTTCGGTTCGATGGCGATCTGCCGCTCCACGATTTCTTCGAGACGGATTGGAATCGCGCTTGGCTGGAACCCATCGACCTTGATGCCCTGCGGCAGAGGGATCTGCGCCTTGTCAGCGAGTCGCAAAACTCTTTCGCCCGCGCGCTGGTCACTCATGTCGACTGTCGCGACCAGATCGAGTGAAGTTAGATCGTCCAACTTATTTCTGCTGCCCGTCAACATCACGTCGACCGTCCGCGGCGGATCGTTACTGATTTCGAGAGACTGAGGCCGGATGAAATTTAGTTGGACATTCATGTGCGCGGTCACTGGCTCATTCTGTCCGGTCACTAACAACCAAAGGACTATCGCGATCGCTAAGGAGAGAAGTTTCAGGCTCCAGTCTTCGAGGAAGATCCTGCGGAGCAACTTCTCGACGCGATTCTGCGCCGGCCGCGGGTCCGTTGTTGTTATTTCATCTTCGTCCTGAAACGGCATGGTTTGTTCTTAATAAGACCGTAGGTCCTATAGGACTTATTGGTCCTATATGGGCGCAATCTCCTCGGCGTCAGTTTCGCTTTCTGAATGTTTCTGTTGCTCTTTCGCCTTTCTCGGCAGTCCTTCCAGTGCCTCGAAAATCGCACCGCGAAGCTTCGTTGCATCGAGCCCACGCTTGATGTCGCCTCGCTGCACGAACGAAATCAAACCCGTCTCTTCCGACACCACTACCGCCACCGCGTCAGTATCTTCCGTCACGCCAATGGCCGCACGATGACGCGTTCCAAGATCCCTGGAGAGACGCGGATTCAGCGTCAACGGAAGAAAGCAGGAAGCCGCCGCGATCCGATGACGACGCACCACGACCGCCCCATCATGCAGCGGACTCGCCGTGTTGAAAATACTGATCAGCAGGTCGTAACTCAGCTCGGCGTCGAGCTGAACACCGCCGTCAGTTACGTTCTTCAAACCAACGTTGCGTTCGATGACAATGAGCGCACCTGTTTTTGTGGAAGCCAGCGTAGTGGCGGCGAGGATGACTTCGTCGTAGATTCCTTCGCCAAACTGTCCGCGATGTCTTGCAGAGAAAGGCACCCGAAAGCGATTTCCGAAAGTGATTAGTGCCTGCCGGATCTCCGACTGGAAGAGAACGATAATGGCGATACCGATGTACAGCAGTCCGTTGCTGAGAACGAACTCCAGTGTCGCAAGATCTTGTTTGATGGAAAGCCAGTAGAGGAAAACGAGGGCGGCAATTCCGGCGGCCATCGGAGCGGCACGAGTTCCGCGCAGGAGCTTCAAAACCCCATACACCAGCACAAAGACAAGAATAATGTCCGCGACGTTGCGCGGTTCAAAAACTCGTCTCAGATACTCGGTGTATGGAAGTAGCAGTAACATCTCGACTGTTCAAAACTGTAAGCCCGCATTTCGCGGCGTAGCGACGGCAACGTCTTTTCTCCAGCAGACATTTGAAACCGGGAACAGTAAAACTGACTTTCGTACTAACTCACCCCATGTGCTCTTTGACCGGCTGTTCACCTCGGGCGACCTCGATAAACATCATTTCAACCTTAGGCACAGCGCGTTTGATTCGATCTTCGACCTCTCCGATTGTTTTCTCGATGTCGCCTGTAACAAGATTCGGTCGCAACTGCACATGAGCGTTGATCAAAATCTGTTTCGGGGCGAGGTGCATTGTCAACAACTCGACAACG
>JBKPJS010000294.1:0-4055 GCA_046730815.1 Acidobacteriota bacterium | reverse complement strand
ATTACCTCGACCTGGACACCTGGCCTAGGCGCGCCGTATTTGAATTCTATCTTCCGTTTGACAAGCCATACTTCAATGTTTGCACGCGGCTCGACGTTACGAAGCTGCTGCACGAATTGCGCAAGCGCGAACGCACAAGTGTTTGGTTGACTTACCACTATCTCGCACTAAGAGCAGCAAACGAGATCGAGCCGTTCCGATACCGGCTGCGCCAGGGAAAAGTTCTGGTGCACGACGTGATCAATGGCGGGACGACTTTAATGCTGCCAAATGAGACCTTCACGCTCATCTATTTTGATTATGCGGAGAGCTTCGCAGAGTTTGTGGAAGGTGCAACTCGTGCTGTTGAAGAGGTGCGAACAGGCGATGGCGCCTTCAGACCCAGGCACGAAGACGATGCACGCATCCATTGCACGACCTTGCCCTGGATAGCTTTCACGAGTTTTTCGCATGCGCGAAGATGGGGACTCGAGGATTCAGTTCCCAAACTCTCGTTCGGTAAGTTCATGCAGGAGAATGAACGCACGCTGATGCCATTTTCAGTTGAAGTGCATCATTCATTGATGGACGGACTGCACGTCGGACGTTACCTCGCCCGCGTTGAAGAAATGCTCGCGCAGCCGGAAGCCTTCCTCGACTAAATGCGCAGACTCATCGTCGTTCTAACGCTTCTCATCATAGCCGGCGCGGCAATCGTTTACGTCGTTTACAGACGTAAGCCTGTGCCGACGCCACTCGGTTGGAAGGCCCATGTAACCACACTGGCGGGCGATGGTTCTCCAGTCATTCGCGATGGCGCACGGGCGGGGTTTTCAGATCCGTTTGGAGTTGCGGTTGCTATTGACGGAACTGTGTATGTCGCCGACGCGGGTGAGAGTAATCGCATTCGAAAGATCGCGCCCGACGGAATCGCCACGACGCTTGCCGGCGGCAACGAAGGATTCTCCGATGGCGCTGGAGCAGCAGCCTCTTTCAGCACACCTTCTGGCCTCGCGCTCGCGAACGATGGCAATCTCTTCGTCGCCGACACGGGAAACAATCGTATACGAAAAGTCACGGCGGAAGGACAGGTCTCGACGGTGGCAGGCGATGGTAAGGCAGGTTACGTTGATGGACCAGCATCACAAGCGCAATTCAATGGTCCAATCGGCATCGCAGTTGATACGCGTGGCAACACCTACGTAGCGGACACATACAACGATCGCATTCGCATGATCGCTACTGATGGCCAGGTAAGCACCATCGCAGGCGCTGGAACTCCCGGTTATGCAGATCGCTTCCGTACAACGGCCCTCTTCGATACGCCGTGCGGTATCGCAGTCGCAACTGACGGCAGCATCATCGTTGCCGATACCGGAAATGATCGCCTGCGTAAGATTACTCTCGAAGGCAGCGTCACTACGTTGCCAGTGAACGAGGAGCTTTCGAGCCCGGTCGGGGTTGCGCTATCGCACGACAACTTCATCTACGTTACCGAACTCGATCAATCTCGAGTTGTTCAAATCGCTCCCGATGGCACTGTGCGCGTGATTGCCGGTGGCGGCTTCAATCAACCATCGGGCATCGCCATTGGCCCGCGCAGCGAGCGGCCCGCAGAACTCTATCTTACAGATAATGGCAACTATATCGTGCGAAAGCTGGACCAAACAGCGATCTCGACGAACGCAACCGATCCGCTTCCGCGACTTACCAATGAAACTCTCGGCCAACAGTCTCTGTTATGGCCAGTCGATCCGCAGCAAAGTCCACACGAGGTTGTTGCAACGATGGGCGAAGTGCGCGGCAGTTTTGATTCCACTGACAGCCGTCACCATCTTCACAGTGGACTCGATGTCTTTGGCGCTTACGGCGACGTCGTTCGTGCGGTGCGTTCGGAGAAGGTTACAAGTCCGCTGCCAAACTGGGGTTTCGATTCGCTCAACGAAGGCCTGCGCGTCGGTGTGGTTTCCTACATCCATATCCACGTTGGACGCGATAAAGACGGGAAGATGTTCGATGACTCGCGCTTTATAAAAGTGAACGACGCGCGTGTGCGCATCAGGCGCGGCACACGCTTCCGGCCAGGTGAGGCTCTGGGCACGATCAATCGCATGTACCACGTGCACATGAACATTGGACCACCCGGCGGCGAGATCAATCCGCTAACACTTTCCCCGATTGGTTTCAGCGACTCTGTTGCGCCAATCATCGAGAAGGATGGTATTCAACTCTTCGATACAGCGGGCGCACGGTTCACTGAGAAACGAGCAGGGCGTTTGCTTGTGAGTGGTCAAGTGCGAATCGTCGTCGATGCGTTTGATCGGACAAACATGAATGCGAGTCGCCGCAGGCTTGGTTTGTATGAGATTGGATATCAGGTTCTCAAAACTGACGGTACGCCGGCCCCCGGATTCGAGCGTCCGCGCATCAGCATTTTGTTCAATCGACTGCCGCCGGATAGAAGAGCGACGAAGGTTGCGTATGCAGCGGAGAGCGGAATAACAGTCTACGGCAGCGAGTCGACCAGGTTTCTTTACGAAGTGACGAACACTGTTCGAGACGGGCGTGCCGCGCCGGGTGTCTGGGACACGACGCAACTGCCGAAGGGAGATTACGTGCTGCGGATTATTGCGGCGGATTATTCGGGCAACGAGGCGCAGGAAGGACGCGACGTGCTGATAACCGTGCGGTAAAGTCATTTTTACAGGATTGGCAAGATTAGACATGATTTACATGTCAATCTTGATAAATCATGTAAATCCTGTAAACGCCTTTGCGGGAAACGTCCGCGTGTTGCAAGATACACTTTGATTCCAGACTACATCACGCGTGCTCTCGAGGAGGACATCGGATCGGGCGATGTCACGACTGACACGATTGTGCCCGCGGACGCTTCGCTGCGCGGCCGGATCGTCGCCAAGCAGGATGGTGTCGTCGCGGGTTTACAAGTTGCTAATGAGGTGATGCTGGCTTTGAGCGAGCGCATTACGTTCGCCGCCAATGTCGCTGATGGATCAATCGTCACTCGCGGCACAGTGTTAGCTGACGTCGAAGGCTCAGCGCGCGCTCTACTGACCGGTGAAAGGACAGCACTGAACTTCCTGGGCCGAATGTCGGGAATCGCCAGGTTAACCCGGCAATATGTCGATGCTGTGAAAACCACCAGGGCCGTCATTCTCGATACGCGTAAAACGGCGCCCGGCCTGCGGATTACGGACAAACTGGCGGTTAGGCTAGGCGGCGGGCAGAACCACCGCACCGGCTTGTTTGACATGGTCTTAATAAAGGACAACCACATCGATTTCGCCGGTTCCATAACCGCAGCAGTCGAACGCGTGCGCGCCTCGCAAACGAAACTCGAGATTGAAGTTGAAACTCGCTCGCTCGATAACGTACGCGAAGCGTTGCGACTGGGAGTTGAACGAATTCTGCTCGATAATATGCCGGTGGAAACGATGCGCGAGGCGGTCGCGATTTGTGACGGCAGGGCCAAACTCGAGGCGTCTGGCAACGTAACGCTCGCAAATGTTCTCGAAGTTGCGAGCACTGGCGTTGATTACATTTCAGTCGGCGCTTTGACCCATTCGCCGAAGGTCTTTGACGTGAGCCTCGAATTCGTGGCGTGACCATATGATAAACGCGATGATTACTGACACAAGAACGGAGGAGATGTACGAGAAGTTGAGCCGGCTGCTGGCGGATACAGTGCCGGACTTCGAACTGCGTCTCAAGGCAGAGTTGGCGGCGGAGATCAACCGGCTCAAGATTGAAAAGAACGCCGTCATACTCGGTCACAACTACATGGAGCCGGCGCTCTTCCATTCGATTCCGGATTTCGTCGGCGACTCGCTCGAGCTCAGTCGCAAAGCTGCGGAAACCGACAAAGACATCATCGTCTTTTGCGGCGTTAAGTTTATGGCTGAGACGGCGAAGATTCTCAATCCGGGCAAGAAGGTGCTCATTCCTTCGTTGAAAGCCGGATGTTCTCTTGCGGCCAGCATTACTGCTGAAGACGTTCGCGAGCTGAAGAAGAGATTTCCCGGCGTTCCCGTCGTGACTTACATCAACACTTACGC
>JBKPJS010000293.1:0-3827 GCA_046730815.1 Acidobacteriota bacterium | reverse complement strand
TTGATCGGCGGCGGCTGGCGCAACTCGGTCGATTTCCTGGAGCGGCTGTCGGCAGTCACGCCTGCTGACATTCAGCGCGTCGCACAGAAATACATGCGCAATATTCGATTCGTGGTGTTGGGTAATCCGCGGAGCGTCGATACGGGCGTGTTTACCGGCCAAGCAGGGTAAGCCGCAGATTTACGCAGAAAAACGCGGATCAGAAAAAGCCTTTTCTGATCCGCGTTTTCTGCGTAAATCTGCGGCTACATTGTTTCGCGCAAGTATTTCTCGTAGAGCTTCGGGTCGAGGCGCTGAAGAACCCGCGCCTGGGTCGCCGCCATACTCGGATTTCCACTCTCGGAATACGCGATCGCGAGGTTATAAAAAGTCTCTGCCCAATCAGGACGCAGGAGCGCCGCCTCGGTGTACGACTCAATCGCCTCACGCAAACGTCCGGAGTAGTAATAAGCGTCGCCAAGCTTGTTGTAGATCTCCGCATCCGCGGGTTTGAGTTGTAGCGCTCTCAAATAAGCGTTAATGGCTTCCTGGGTTTTTCCTTGTTTCACTTTGCAGTAGCCAACTTGTACCCATGCCTCTGCGCGCTTGGGATTCTTATTTACTGCGTTCTCAAAATAACCGACGGCGTTGTCGTAGTTGCCCAGCCAAAGCGATTCGAGTCCGGCCCGGTACGACGACTCCGCGACGTCGCCTTTATTTTTAAGAGCGAGCTCTGATAGTGGCTGAAGCTTGCCGGCCTTCAACTCCGCAACTCTCGCTGCCGCAATTGCAAGGTTAATGTTCTGACCGTTTGTGACCTTCACCGTCACGACGCCCAACACCTGGCCGCGCAGATTAAAAACCGGGCTCCCACTGTTCCCGTGAGAGATTGGAGCCGTGATCTGAATGATGCGGTAACTGTTTGGGACCTCGCGCACCGCCGACACAATCCCGTCGCTCACCGAGCCTTCGAGCTTGAGCGGATTGCCGATGACGAAGATCGGTTCACCTTCGTCGGGAAGCTCACTGGCGAGCTCGGTGGTTCTGGCGCGCTCGAGAGGCATCTCAACACTGAGCAGCGCGAGATCGCCTTCCTCGTCAACCGCAAGCGTTCCGTTCACCTGAAAAACTTTCCCTTTGCCGTCCAGCGTTTTGATCTCCGCACGAACCGCCCCACGAACCACGTGAAGGTTGGTCACAACCTGGCCGGGCTTCAGGAAGAAACCGCTGCCGGTCATCAACGGTTCACCGGCGCTATCGTAGGTCGCAATTGCGACAACCGCAGGCTTTACACGTTTGACAAGTGTCGGAAGGCTCTCCTGCGCCGCGCGAACTGTGGACGTGAGGAGCAAAAGGAACGCAATGGGGAATAGACGGGGATAGGTTCTCTTGGTCATGTCGTTAACGCTCGGTTTAAAACGGGAGATTCGGTCCGTGAAGGGGATTCACGGTCGGGGGATCTCGCTGTTAGTAAAAAGAGTTTGCGGCTCGAGTTAGAGCCCGTCGGGAAGACTGAAGAGTGCTCAGTGCAACTCCTGCGGGGACATCTTAGCGCAAGATCGTACTTAGGTGGTAGCTTTTTGTGATGGATTTGACACAAGTAGGGCCACCCTTTCGAGTGGCCCCTTGAAACGCCTTGATTTCAGGCTATGGGATGATGTGGATGTGTGCGACGGCCGGGCCAGCCGGCATCTCTGCATCCGCTCCTTCCATTGTTACCACGAGGCCAAAGTCGGCCAAGGTTGTTTCTGACTTGATTTCCGCTTCATTGCGCCCTGCTACGTTTACTACCTGGCCGAGTTTGACAAACTTGTTGTCAGGTCCAACGGCCCAAAGGATGAACTTCTGACCAGCAGGCGCGTCCTTCAATTCATGGAAACGCATCTTCACTTCGGTCGGTCCATCCTTGCGCGGGGTGATGAAAACGTTCGCACGCGCGCCAGTTAGCGCGCCAGTGAAGTCAACCTTGATTTTGGTATCGTCTCCCTTTTTGTAAGCCGGGATGTTAAGCATCGGCGCCGCGTAAGTCGTTGCCTCGGTAGCCGCCACCGTGGTGGTGGTGCTTGGAGTCGTCGTGGTTGTGCTTGGCGTCACTACGGTAGTGCTTGGTGTCGTGGTGGTGCCGCCCGGCGTCGTTGTTGCCGAAACCTGCTCTCCCGATGCGCTACGGCTCAAAGGTATAACGCTGAAGCCTTCCGGCACAGCACTCCGGAAAAACACTTTCGTGTTGGGGTCATATGCGGCCAATGCTGCTTCCGGCGAAGCAATCAGCATGAACCTCGAGAGTGGTGTCGTCGCCGCCAGTGTGCCTACTCCGTTTGAGATAGCGACCGGCCCAAGAGCGGTGACCATACCTTTATCGTCAACTGCGTAAAGAGTCAGCGATGTCAGGTCCGCGGGAACATCAGTAAGATTGAGTTTAATTCTGGTGCCGTCATCGTCGCGGAGAATGGTAGCGACACCCTTGGCGTTCGCGACGTTTACCGGATTAAGTGTAAGCGTGACTTCTTTCTTCGCTGGATACTCAATTATCGTGTAGGTGCCATCCGGGTTTTGGACTGTCTTGGTAACGGTTGTCGTTGTGGTCTGTGCGAGAGCGATTGCGGCAATTGCGAGAGTCAGGATCACAGCCCCGAAAACGCTCAAAACGTGCTTGCTCATCAGTTGTACCTCCCTTGTGTTTAATTAATCGCGATTAATTGTCGACGTGGGGGAACAATGTCGGGGAGACGCACACAGGCGTTTCTCTCAGAAATTGGGCAACACTTATGCCTCTGGGTTTTGGCCCAAATTGGCGGAAAATGGCTCAATTTTGCGAAACAGAACGATACACGCCTGTACTGGTATGGACGCGCAAGTAGACAGATTGCAGAATTTACAGGATTGTTAATGCGACAACCCTGCGAATCCTGAAATCCTGTCTAGTAGGCCTTTAATTCTGCGATTGCTTTGGCTACGTCGGAGACCTGGGGGAGGATGGCGTCTTCGACCTGGGGGGCGTAGGCGACGAACGTGTCGAGCGCGCAGACGCGTTTCACTGGAGCGTCGAGATACTCGAAGAGCTCATCGGTGATTCGTGCGGCGATCTCGGCGGCGTAACCAAACGAGAGCGAGTCTTCATGCGCGACGATCACGCGGTTCGTCTTTTTTACCGTCTCCGCGATCGCGTTCCAGTCGAAAGGAGCCAGACTGCGCAAGTCGATGATCTCCACGCTGATGCCTTCCTGCTCCATCTGTTTTGCCGCGACCAGCGAGCGTTGGACCAGTGCGCCGTAAGTGATGATCGATAGATCCGTCCCTTCGCGAACCTTCTTTGCCTTACCAAACGGAATCATGAAGTTGTCAGTCGGATACTGCGACTTGTTGTAGGCCTGTCGATAGAGATGCTTGTGTTCGAGAAACAGCACCGGATCGTCGCAGCGAATCGCAGTGCGAAGCAGCCCATTCGCGTCGAGTGCATTCGATGGATAGATCACGCGCAAACCGGGAATCTGTGTGAACGTCGACACGCCTGATTGCGAGTGATAAACAGCGCCGCCTTTGAGATACCCCCCGATGGGCACACGAATCACGACCGGCGCTTTCCAATCATTCGCCGAACGCCAACGCATCAGCGCCAACTCATTACGAATCTGGTGCATGGCCGGCCAGATGTAGTCGAAAAACTGAATTTCAACCACTGGCTTCAGCCCTCGCGTGGCCATCCCGATGGCGCGTCCGACGATGTTTGCTTCCGCGAGCGGTGAATTGAAAACTCGCCCGCTGCCGTATTTCCGCTGAAGGTTGGCGGTTACTTTGAAAACGCCGCCTTTGCCTTTCACTGTGTCGAGACTGTCTCTTATACACAT
>JBKPJS010000292.1:0-5018 GCA_046730815.1 Acidobacteriota bacterium | reverse complement strand
TTGCAAGGGTGTTTGCCGAACTGAAAGGCGAGTACGTATAACCCTTCGTCTCACGGATGTTCCGTGTCAGTCGTGAATAGAACGAACCACCGTAGATTGTGTTGGCCGTGCGAATCGCAAAATAGTCTTTGTCTTTGCGCGGAATGCTTACGTTGCCGATGTAGATAGCCGATTGGATCGAACCCGGCCGGTTCACGAAATAGATCTGGCGTTTATCTCGTTTCGGGACTGGCGGGTTCTCGTCGGGCGGCACGGTGCCACTCTTCCAGCCGCCAAACGCTTTTTCGATTTCTGCAAACGTTTTGTCTACGTCGATGTCGCCGACGACGATCAGATGAGAAGCATTCGGAATGTAGTACTTCGTAACGAAAGCTCTCAGGTCGTTGCGTGTTAGTGCGCTGATCGATTTTTCATCGGGCACGACAAAACCGTAAGGATGATCTCCGAAGACTGCTTTCTGGAAACGCTCGTTGGCGAGAAAACCCGGATCGGCGCGGCCTGCGCGAATCTGCTGGATCGTGTTTTCCTGGGCCAGCTTCACTTCGGTTTCGGGAAAGGACGGATGTTGGGCCACGTCGCTCATCAGATCAAAGAGTCGCGTGGAAAACTCTGAAAGCGCAGTCGCGCTCATCGTTGTTGAATCAGCATCACTGCCCAGTGACAGTGTGCCGCCGATCGAACGAAGTTCTTCTTTGATCTGTTTGCTGGTGCGTGTGTCTGTGCCTTCGTTAGCTACGGCTGCGGTAATCTGGGCGATGCCGGAATGAGCACTCCGATCGCTCGCAGTCGTCGCGGATCTCAAGGTAAGTATCGAGGTCACCTTGGGAACGTTTGGCAGTGGAGCGAGTACGACAATTAGGCCATTCGGAAGTTTCTTTTCCGTAATCTTTGGCAGATTCAATGGTCGCGCTGCGCCCGGAGGGGGAGGAGTCTTCTGTTGCGCAACTGCGGTTGTTGCCAACAGGATGATTGCAAGTAGTGTCTTCATATTGATCCTTTTCATGTTCTCACTCTCCCGTCTTTGGTTGCGCCTGTGCTTCCGGAACACGATCGATCACAGTGCGGTTGGTGGCGACCAAATACTTCGCCGCCGCGGCTTTGATCTGCGCAGCGGTGACGTTCTCGAATGGTGTCAGCAACGAATTGATCTGCTGCGGGTCATCGCGGAAGAGCGCGAGCGCCGACAACAGGTGCGTCTTGCCAAAACTCGATTCGAGTTGGCTGTAGAAGTTTGAGCGATAACGCACCTTGGCATCCGCGAGTTCCTTGTCGGTTACGCCCTTCGATGTGATCTCCGCAATGACCGCATCCATTTCGCGCACTATCTCATCGGCTGTGTGACCGGGTTTGTAAGTTGTGCGAGTGGTCATGATCATTGGGCCGGTGTAGTCAAACTCGTTTCCGAAGTAGTTGAGTCCGCCGGTGAGATCGAGTGTCAACTCTTTTTCTTTTACCAGACGCTGGTACCAGCGCGAGCTGTCGTCGCCCTGAAGTATCTGGACCAACAAAGCCATCGCCGGAAAGTCGGGCGAGTTCTGCGGCGGCAGATGATAACCGGTTGCGAGTGCGGGTAACTTCGCGAGCTTGTCGGTCTGCGTAACTCGTTTCTCTTTCGTTTGCGGCGGCTCGGTCAGGTCGGCACGGGCGGGCATCGGTTGCGATGGAAGGCCGGCGAAGTGTTTCTCGACCATCTTCTTGACTTCGTTGACGTCGACGTCGCCGACGACAGTTAACACAGCATTGTTTGGCGCGTAGTAAGTCTTGAAGAAACTGCGAACGTCTTCGATCGTCGCCGCATTGATTTCCGACAACTCACCATAACCGTTATGCGCGTTGTTCCAGTTGGTGAAAGCGTTTTCCCAGAGACTGATCCACTCGAAGAACTGGTATGGCTGGTTCAGTACGTTTACGCGAACCTCTTCGCTCACCACGTTCTGCTGGTTCTTCAGGTTCTCTTCGCTGATATCCAGCGAACGCATGCGATCGGATTCGAGCCACAGTCCGAGTTCGACACGATTGCTCGGCAGCGTTTCGAAGTAGTTGGTGTAATCAAAATCCGTGTGACCGTTGAGACTTCCGCCGTTGGCCTCCACGAACTTTGCGTGCTCGAATTTCTTCACGTTGGCCGACCCCTGGAACATCATGTGTTCGAAAAGGTGCGCGAAGCCGGTGCGGCCTTTCGGCTCGAGCCGGAAGCCGACGTTGTAATAGACGCCGACCGTGACCACTGGCGCGATGTGATCTTCCGAGATCACAACCTTCAGGCCATTCGGAAGTTTGTAATAGACGACAGGGATGTTGAGCGGTTTAGCGTGGGCATAGGAGACATTGGCTATCAGCACGAGTAGCGATAGGCATGTCACGAATAAACGTCGCATAGTTGGCAGTCCTCACTTTGGCAATGCTTGGATTTCTCTGTGTCGCTAGGTCTCTGTGGTTATTTTCCGAGAAACACACACAGACACAGAGACACAGATTTTGCACAGAAGAAGTTTTGAATCAACTTAACCCGAAAAATCAGATTGAGCGAACGCAGAATTGGATGAAAGGTCGTTCTCACCCACGGTGTGCCTATTACGCGACGAGTTGTGAGAAAGTTTCTCGCGTCTTTGCGCCTTTGCGTGAAAACTTTCTACAATGCGCGCGGAGTTTTTTATGTGGCACAAAAGCATTGGTGTTCTTCTCGTCGTTTCCTTGTTATTGATTTCCGTGACTGCTAAGACTCAGAAGATGCATCGTATCGCGACAGGCCTTTGGGGTGGGCAGCACATCAGCATCAAGGTTGGAACGAAATCGGCCACGATCGAATACGATTGCGCCAGCGGTGTGATTGACGGGCCGTTAGTGGTGGACAGCAACGGCGAGTTCAGCTTGCATGGCACTCACAAAATGGAACGGGGCGGACCGATTAGAGCAGACGCTGAACCCAGGGGACACCCGGCCACTTACACGGGCTCGATCAAGGGCAACACGATGACGCTGACGTTGAAGCTTGCCGGTTTCGATGACGAGACGTTTACCTTGGAGAAGGGGAAACCGGGCGAGTTGGTCAAGTGTAAGTAGCATGGTGGGAGTAGCGAGAAAGTTTTTGATAAAGGGCGAGGTTCAAGGGGTCGGGTACCGGTTCTTTGCGCAACGAGCAGCCGCGAGACATCAAGTGGTGGGCTACGTGCGCAACTGTCCCGACGGAACAGTCGAAGCATTCGCCGAAGGACCACCGGGCAGCGTTGAAGCTTTCAAACACGACCTTGCCACGGGGCCGCAGTGGGCGGTTGTAGATCAAGTGGAAGAAATATGCTTGGAGCCTACAGGGAGTTCTTCAGCCTTTCGAATTGAGAGATGAGCCAACGATGGACCACCTGAAATCGTTAATTCGCGAAGTGCCGGACTTTCCCAAGCCCGGCATCAATTTTTATGACATAACAACTCTCCTCAAACATCCTGAGGGTCTGCGCAACACGGTCGACGCGCTGGCTTCACAGTTTGAGGGTGAGAAGGTCGATTCAGTGATCGGAGTTGAGGCGCGAGGCTTCATCTTTGCGCCGGCACTCGCGTATCACCTCGGCGCTGGATTTGTGCCGGTGCGTAAACCGCGCAAGCTGCCCGCTGAGTGTGCGTCCATCTCTTACGATCTCGAATATGGCCAGGACACGTTGGAGATCCATCGCGACGCAATCGGCGACGGCCATCGGGTGCTCATCGCCGACGATCTACTGGCAACGGGCGGGACCGCCCGCGCAGTTGTGGATCTCGTGGAGCAGTTGGGCGGAGTTGTTGTGGGCCTCGTGTTCGTCGTCGAGCTCGAATTCCTCCCCGGGCGCGAGAAGCTGACGGGGTACGACGTCCGTTCATTGATCAAGTACCAGTCTTAATCTTGTAAATCCTGAAAATCCTGTCATAGGTAACCATGAGCCAAGTTGAAGCGCAGGAAAAATTCTACGAGCTTTCGTATTACACTCTGGCTCATCCGGATCCAGCTTTCATTCACCAGCACATCGTTGATGCCTTCATAGCTCAAACCGCAGACCAGGATACGAAACTGATTGGAATTGCTTTCTCTCTGATTGGTCTCTGCCTGTATTTAGAAAAGAACTACACGGGCAAACAAGTGCAATTGGCCCACATGGCGCTCGGGCGTCGCAAGCGAGAGTGGCCCAGGTTCGATTTACCGGAATCAAGGGGCGACATTACGGTTACCGATGTGTTGAGTGAACCAGACGGACCGAAGAGAGATGCGAAGATTCGCGAGTGGTGCGCTTCAGTGTGGCAAGCGTACAGCGAAAGCCACCAGAAGGTTCGGGGTCTACTTTCTACATACTTACAAGATTCCTGATTTCGAAAATCGATTACGGCGCGTTCAGCCCAATGAGTAGCTTTGCCTCAAAACTCCGAAACTATTCTTGGATCGGGTCAGTACAGGGAGCGGTAGCGACCTGGTGAACCATGGAGTCAAGAATCGCTAGAAAATATCGCATGCTGATCACTGACCAAGTCGCTACCGCTCCCTGTACTGACCCGATCCAAGTGCGATTGTTACTTTTAGGCAAAGCCCGAATGATTTAATGTCGCAAGCATGCTAACTGAGAAAACAATGGATGCGCAGTCGTAAACGCCAGATTGAAGCGAGCCTCCTCGGCCAACTTTACCAATCCGCCTTTACCATTTACGATTCACTTCACTTGTGCTCCCGTAGCTCAGCTGCATAGAGCGTCCGCCTCCTAAGCGGAAGGTCGCGCGTTGGAATCGCGCCGGGGGCACCAGTTTTTCAGGATTCGCACACACATACGCACACAAAACCGATCGTATCATGCGTTCCATTCAATCCTCGGAGCAGATGTCATGATTCCACGAAACCTTTCCCGGTACACCATTCTCATTTCTTCCCTGACTTTCGTGGCTCTGGCTTCGGCTATAGCTCTGCGAACCGATGCGCTAGCAACGGCTCTGACTCAGGGATCCACATGGACAGCGGCTTGCAGTTCAGAGATGGTCAACGTCGTTTACATCAGCAAGATCTT
>JBKPJS010000291.1:0-13435 GCA_046730815.1 Acidobacteriota bacterium | reverse complement strand
AGATTCTTCTTGTCCAAATACGGATTCTCTTTCCCACCACCCAACATTACGTCGACCGCTTCCTCCAAGGTCTTTGCACTGCCGTCATGGAAATACGGCGCAGACCTCGCAATGTCTCTTAACGTCGGCGTCTTAAACGCGCCCGTATCTTCCGGTCTATTCGTCACCTTGCCGCGTCCCGGATCCGGTTCCTTCTGATCCATGCCGATACCGATATTGTGATACTGCTGATCCGTAAACAGCACTCCATCGTGGCAGTTGTTGCACCTGATCCCCTGGAAGATATTCCAGCCGCGATACGCGCTCATGCTGATCGCCGTGTTGTCGCCGGCCTTCCAACGATCCCACGCTGTGTTTCCGCTAATTATCGTTCGCTCGTACGCGGCAATCGCTTTCACAACGTTGTCCGGTGTCGCGTCGCTGTGAAAGACTTTTTGAAACTGCGCTTTGTATCCTTGCAGCGCGTTTAGCTTTCCTACGATCTCGTCGGCCTTTGCGCCCATGTTCGCACCGGTCCATGCCGCGAGTGCTTGCTTCTCGAGCGAGCCACTCCGACCGTCCCAGTAAAATTCTTTGTGATAGCCGATGTTCCAAAGCGTTGGGCTGCTGCGCGGAAGCTGCTTGTTGCCTGGTCCAATCGCTTTCGGTAATCCATCAGTCAAGCCATGCTCACATACATGACAGGAGTAACACGACTGCGAGCCATCGACGCTTAACCGCTCGTCGAAAAACAATTGACGGCCCAGCGCCACTTTTTCCGGCGTCATCGGATTGTCTGGCGGGATTGGCATTGGTTCGTAGGTTGCGAGTTGCGCGGGAAGTGGCTGGATCTGGGGAGTAAAAGTTTCCGAAGTTGGAGTGGTATTCCTTCCACAACCGGCGATGAATGTAATCGCGATAAGAAGGAGACGAAGTTTTCGGGTAGTCATAGGTTCCGCGGATTCTTACATCTGTGTCCGCGAAATGTCTAGACGGTTTCTCATTCGCGCGGCTAAATGTGTATGCTGCAAGCCGGAATGAGCACGCATAAGAAATTACTTTTCAGGTTGATAAGCGTCGCGCTTTTTGCGATCACCGCATGCTCAGGCAACAACGAGAATTCACACACGACGGCAACAACATTCGTTTCGCCACCGCCACGCCAGGTCCTGCGCGCCGCGGCGAGACCGGCCAAGCAAGTGCCGGCAAAGCCCGACGATCCGAAGTTGCAGGTCGATCTGAAGAAGCCGTTGTTGGTGGTCAATCTCCCCAACGGCAAAACCTTTCGCGAAGGTGAAGAAGTTGTGATCGATTTCTCACTCGCCAATGCCAAACTGAAGGGCGACGGTGGCGACTTTCGCGTCCGCTATATTGTTGACGACAATGAGATGAAATGGATCGATCGCTGGGAACAGGTTGTGCTGTCAGGTTGGCTTCCAGGCAAGCACACGATCAGGCTCGAACTGATCGGACCTGACGGTTGGCCTTACCGCAACGGCGATTACAACATCGTGACTCGCGAGATAACGGTCGGTTAAATGAATAGAGCATTCACTCAGTTGCTGAAGGAAGCCGCAAGCTGCACGCTGTGTCCAGCGATGTGCGGGCGTAGCGCAGTGCTCAGTGAGTTGAACGGTTCGCCGGAACCCCGCGTGATGTTTATCGGCGAAGCGCCCGGAAGAAAAGGAGCGGATCGGACGCGCGTTCCTTTTTCCGGAGACCAATCAGGCGCAAACTTCGATCGTTTTCTGAATTCGATTAACCTAACGCGCAAAGAGATATTCATCACCAGTGCCGCGCTGTGTAATCCACGTTCTGAGTCAGGCGCAAATCGCAAACCAACGCAGAAGGAATTGGCGAATTGTTCGGGATTCTTGCGCCGCACGATTGAAGTAATCGATCCACGTGTGATCGTGACGCTGGGCTCGGTTGCGCTCGAGGCACTAAAGCGCATTCAATACCATGAGTTGAGTTTAAAGGAGTCTGCTGCTCGAATACACTCGTGGAACAATCGCGTGCTCGTGCCGATTTATCATCCGAGCCCCCAAGTGTTGGCATCACATCGCCGGGAAGCGGAGCAGTTGCGGGACTATCAGGTGGTGGAAAAAGCCATCCACAGATTACACAGATTATGAAAGAAATGATGTCAGACTACGCCGCGGTTCGAGATGGCGGCACCGGCTTGATAGACCTCTCGCAGCGTGGGCGCATACGTGTCAGTGGCTCAGAAGCGACGATGTTTCTCAATGGTCTCATCACAAACGATATTAAGTCGCTCGCCGAGAATCGCTGGATGCCCGCGGCGTTTCCCACAGTGCAAGGACGACTGATCGGCGCGGTTCGTGTCATGCGTGGCACTGGCCCCGCGTTTCTCATCGACACCGACGCCGCGTCGCACGAATCAGTTCTCAAGACCGTCGCGCGGTTCACGCTTGCAGGTGACTTTCACGTCTCTGACGTAACTGCTGAAACCGCATTGATGAGTGTCCAGGGAAAACGCGCAATTGAAGTGGTTGAGAAGATTTTTGAAAGATTGTTTTCAGATCTGCCGCGCAACGGTGTGGTTGAAAGTGAATGGCAAAACGTGCCCGTTATGATCATCCACGCGACGCACACGGCTGAAGATGGATTCGATATCGTCATCGATTCGGCTCAGGCCACTCAGCTTACAAAATCATTCACAGATGCAGGTGCGCAGCCGGTGAGTCAGGACACTCTTGAAATACTGCGAATCGAAGCCGGCATCGCACGCTATGGGCGCGACATGGATGAAACTACCGTCGTGCCCGAGACTAATCTGGACGATGCGGTGAGCTTCACAAAGGGCTGTTACGTCGGGCAGGAGATCATCGTACGAATAAAGCACCGGGGGCACGTCGCGAAAAAACTGTCCGGCCTGAAGCTTGAAACTGACCGGCAGATCGATCCCGGAACTATTATTAAATCAACCGACAATGAGGAGATTGGGAAAGTGACGTCGGCCGTCGTCTCGCCGAGGCTTGGCAGCACAATCGCGCTTGGCTACGTCAGGTACGAACATCTTGCGGCAGGGACAAATGTTGTGGTCGACGACATTGCCGCAACGATTACTGAACTTCCGTTCGTGCGTGGCAGTTGGTATGACTAATGGCTGAAGACTTTGACTTACCGCAGGCACAGCTTGCCTACTCAATCATTGAACGCTTGATCGAGCACACACGCGTCGTCAGCGACCTCGTTGCGATGATGGCCCAGGTGCTCGATGAAGACACGACGAAAGCGCTCACACAAACTCCCACCTGGACCGCTTATCTCGATAGCCGGCGTGCGCTGGAAAAGACTAAAGCTGATGTGGAGAAATTCGCGGAAATTTTGAAAGAATTAGCCGCAGATGAACGCGGATGACGCAGATTCTGATCTACGTCATCCGCGTTCATCTGCGGCTAACTATCTTATAACCATGATCACCTGGCGCTCGCGGCCACCGTCGAACTCGCACAGAAAGATTCCCTGCCAGCGTCCAAGCAACAACTTTCCATCCTGAAAAGGTAGCGTTACTGAAGATCCGGTCAGACTCGCCTTGATGTGTGCGTCGGAGTTTTCTTCGCCGTGTCGGAAGCCCATGCCATGTTGCGGAATCAGAGTGCGCAGCGCATGTAGCATATCTCTCGGCACATCCGGATCGGCGTTCTCATTGATCGTGAGTCCCGCGGTGGTGTGTTGCACGTAGAGCACGACAACGCCTTCGCGCTCGCCTGATTCTTTGAGTTTTTCGCGGACCTGATCCGTAAACTCAACGAGCTCCTCGCGGTTGTGTGATCTTACTTTTAGAACGTACATCTACAGCTTGCCTGAGGCTTTGCGCTTGAGCAGTGCCCAGCCGGTGGGGAGGACAGCCGCCGCAAGAGCAATCTTGATCACATCACCGGCGAGGAAAGGCAACACTGCGATTTTGAAAGCCGCGACCGGCGGCGTGTTGGTGAGCACTGAATACCAGGCCCAGCCTCCAAGAAAGATAACCACAGAACCGATTGCCATCGCCGCCACCGCAGTTGGGTAGCGTTTGTCCCAGCCGTGCTCGGCAAACGCGCCCGTGATGAACGCCGCGCCGGGGAAGGACACAAGATAACCGCCAGTTGGTCCAAGAAACCGCAGGATGCCGCCTCCGCCCTCCGCAAAAAACGGCAAGCCAATCGCGCCTTCGATCAGGTAAGCGATAACCGCCGCGGCGCCCAAACGCGATCCGAGCAGCGCCCCGGTTAAAAGCACCGCGAATGTCTGCCCGGTAATCGGCACTGGTCCAATGTGGATGGCGAACTGCGCCGATGCGGCGATGAACAAACTAAAAACGATCACGAGCCCGACGGAACGCGTCGAATCGAGCGGCGCCAAAGCGGCGCCCATCAGTGTATCCGTTCTTACATCCGTGCTCATCTGTGTTTAGTCTCCTGCCGCGGTCTTCACCGCTTCCGTCGTTGTCTTCGGCTCCAGCGCCGTAGTGCCGATGCGCATGCCATGGAATGAACGCCATACGAAGAAAACCGACACGAGGAAAAACGCCAGCGCCAGTACATGAGTCAAAGTCGCGTCGCCGTTATTGCGCGTAGTCAAACTAACCGCGAGCTCGACCGCCAGCAATCCAAACAGTGTCGTAAACTTGATCACCGGATTCATCGCGACTGACGATGTATCTTTGAAAGGATCGCCGACAGTATCGCCAACGACCGTCGCATCGTGAAGCGGCGTGCCTTTCATCTTCAGATCGACCTCGACAACTTTCTTCGCGTTGTCCCATGCCCCACCCGCGTTCGCCATGAAGATCGCCTGGTACAAACCAAAGATGGCGATCGAAATCAGGTAACCAATGAAGAAGAACGGTTCAACGAACGCGAAAGCCAGCGTTGAGAAGAACACAGTGAGGAAGATATTGAACATTCCCTTCTGCGCGTACTGCGTACAGATCTGCACGACTTTTTTACTGTCTTCCACTGACGCTTTTTCAACACCTTCGAGCCGAATGTTGGCCTTGATGAACTCCACCGCGCGATAGGCGCCGGTTGTAACAGCTTGAGTCGATGCGCCCGTGAACCAGTAGATAATCGCGCCCCCTGTGATCAGTCCAAGCACAAACGGAGCATGCAGTAGAGACAGGCCTTCAGTATTCGTTCGCAGTCCATCAGTCAACGCCATGATGATCGAAAAAATCATCGTCGTGGCCCCCACGACGGCTGTGCCGATCAAAACCGGTTTGGCTGTGGCCTTGAAGGTGTTGCCGGCGCCGTCGTTCTCTTCGAGCAGGTGTTTTGCCCGTCCAAAATTGACGTTAACGTTGTACGCTTTCCTCACTTCATCTTCGACGTCCGGCACCTGTTCAATCAAAGACAATTCGTAAACTGACTGCGCATTGTCTGTCACCGGACCATAAGAATCGACAGCGATCGTCACCGGTCCCATGCCGAGAAATCCAAACGCCACCAATCCGAAACCAAACACCGGAGCCGCCACGGGATCGACCATCAGCGCGCCCAAACCTTGCGGAGCGCCGAGTGTCGTAAAAAAGTAAGCAATCGCCATCAAGCCGACAATGCTGATGCCGAGCCAGTAGGCCGAGAAGTTGCCCGCCACCAGACCGGAGAGAATATTCAACGAAGGGCCGCCTTCTCTCGAGGAGGTGACGACTTCGCTAACGTGGCGCGATTCGGTAGAAGTAAATATCTTCACGAGTTCCGGTATCAGCGCGCCCGCGATCGTGCCGCACGAAATGATGATTGC
Organism: Acidobacteriota bacterium; assembly: GCA_046730815.1. Taxonomy (GTDB): domain Bacteria; phylum Acidobacteriota; class Blastocatellia; order Pyrinomonadales; family Pyrinomonadaceae; genus PSRF01. The sequence continues at coordinate 7,705 of JBKPJS010000291.1, read as the reverse complement.
GAGTTTCCACCAGAGCGTGTTGTTGCCGCTGAGCTCGGGAATCGTCAAATACGAAACTACGAAAGTAATCACAACGGAAACAACTGAAGTGATCCACACGAGCGAGGTCAGCGGCCACTCGAAATTCATCCCATCGGCATTGCGGTAACGTGCCTTCGCGATCACATCGTTGATGAAGTAAGACAGAGCGCTGGCGACAATCATCATCACACGCATGATGAAGATCCATACCAGCAACTGCACCTGCACGCGCGGGTTTGAAACACCCAGCAGGATGAACGTGATCAGCGCGACGCCCGTAACGCCGTAAGTTTCAAAGCCGTCCGCGCTTGGGCCAACCGAGTCGCCGGCGTTGTCGCCGGTGCAGTCGGCAATCACACCCGGATTACGTGCGTCGTCTTCCTTGATCTTGAAGACGATCTTCATCAGGTCAGAACCGATATCGGCAATCTTCGTGAAGATGCCGCCCGCGATACGCAATGCGGCCGCGCCCAACGATTCACCAATCGCAAAACCGATGAAGCAAGGTCCGGCGTAACTACCCGGAATGAACAACAAAATGCATAGCATGATCAGCAGTTCGACGCTGATCAGCATCATGCCAATACTCATGCCCGCTTTTAGCGGAATAGCGTAGAGAGGAAACGGTTTGCCCTGGAGACTGGCGAAGGCGGTGCGCGAATTCGCGAACGTGTTAACGCGAATGCCGAACCACGCGACGCCGTAACTTCCGGCGATACCCACTAGACTAAACAACAGAATGATGACTACTCGAAAGGGTTCCATGCCCGAGAGCACGCCGAAGTAGAGCACGATAACGACGGCGATAAACGCTTCGAGAATGAGAATGAACTTGCCTTGCGTCGTCAGGTAAGTCTTACAAGTCGCGTAAATCAGTTCAGAGATCTCGCGCATTGCCCGGTGCACCGGCAATCTTTTCAAGTTCATGTACATGGCCAGGCCGAAGCCCAGGCCAAGAACGCAGATCACGATGCCAAACAGTAGCAGGTTGTGACCATTGATTCCGTTCAGAAAGGTCACCTGCGAGAGGTCTGGAAGCTCCAAATTGGCTTCCCCACCCTGGTGCGACTGGGCATGAGTGGGCAAGGCAAGAGCTAGTGTCGTAACGGTGGCCGCAATGATAATTGCTGCACGTCGCAGTGTCAGCGATAGTTCCACTGTGAAAATTCCTTTCGATTTGCCTGGGTAATGGCGAGATACGCTTACGAAACCGCGTATTATCCATAGATTACGCCGATTACACAAATTCAGGCCGAGATGGGTTCCTCAATCTGCCTAATCTGTGGATGGCTCCGTGTTCCCAGCCACCGCCGGATCGAGTCGATCATGATAACAACAGCGGCAAACATGATGATCGCTGTGAGGCTCGTATTGATGAGGCCCTGAATAGCACTCTCGGGTTTTTGCGCCAACGGCCAGAAAATGTCAGTAATGGATTTGAATCCGGCGACGAGCGTGGTCGTGCTCACAAACGCCAAAGGCAGGATGGTTACCCACGCATATTTCGCCTTGCCGGAGTTGATTACAATGGTCGTCGCTACGCACAAAGCCACGGCCGCCAGCAGTTGATTTGCGATTCCAAACATCGGCCAGATCGTGGAGATCGAACCTGACCAGATGAATGCTGCCCACGCCGCCACCACGAGTAGGGAAGTGATCACTGAGCCCGGCAGCCATGTTGGCTCTTCGAGTTTCCGGTAAAATCGACCGCCAAACTCGCCGACGAGAAAACGCGCGACGCGCGTGCCTGTATCGATCGTAGTGAGGATGAAGAGCGCTTCAAACATGATCGCGAAGTGGTACCAGTATTTCATCAAACCGCCGAGGCCCGGTATGCCTGCGAAGATTTTGGCAATGCCGAGTGCGAGCGTGACTGCGCCGCCGGTACGCCCACGCAGGTTCTTCTCGCCTGACTCCTGTTCGAGTCGATCGATCTCCTGCGGTTGCAGATTGAAGCCTTCCGCCGTGTGTGTGTCGACCATGCGACTGTACGCGGCCTTCTGTTCGTCAGTGCGTTGCGCGGTATTGATAGCAAAGTAGTCGCCCGGGAAGAGAGATGTTGCGGCAATGAGCGCCACGACTCCGACCACGCCTTCCATCAGCATGCTTCCATAACCGATCATTCGCGTGTCGGTTTCTTTCGCGATCATCTTCGGCGTGGTGCCCGAAGAGATCAGCGCGTGAAAACCGGAGATCGCGCCGCACGCGATCGTGATGAAGACAAACGGATACAGCTTGCCGGGGATCACTGGCCCACCGCCGGCTGTGAAAGGCGTGAACGCCGGCATGTTGAGATTTGGATGGACCAGCATCACGCCGAGAATCAAAAATGCGATCGTCCCAATCTTTAAGTAAGACGACAAATAATCGCGCGGGCAAAGCAGCATCCAGACCGGCAACACCGAAGCGATGAAGCCGTACGCAGCCATGATCAGGATCAGGCTGTTTCGCGAGAGTGTGAAGGCTGGAGCGAAAGAAGAATCAGCAATCCGGCCGCCGAGATAAACCGCGAAAAGTAGGCCCACGATGCCGATGATACTCGCTTCAGCGATCTTTCCTTTGCGGAAGCGATACATGTACAAACCCATCAACAGCGCGAGGGGAATGGTGAAGGCAACGGTGAACGTTCCCCACGGCGATTCCGCCAGGGCGTTGACTACAACCAAACCCAGGCCGGCGAGTGCGATAACCACGATAAAAAGAATCGCGACACCCGCCACCAATCCGGAAAGCGGACTAATCTCGGTGCGCGCCATCTCCGCCAGCGATTTACCTTTGCGACGAACACTGCCCGCGAGGATCATGAAGTCGTGTACGGCGCCGCCGAGACAAACTCCGATGACCAGCCACAACAAGCCCGGCAGGAAACCAAACTGCGCAGCCAGCACCGGACCAATTAACGGCCCGGCGCCGGAGATCGCGGCGAAGTGATGTCCAAACAAGACCCACTTGTTGGTTGGATAGTAATTGTGACCATCGAACATCGTCTGCGACGGCACGGGGCGCGAGTCGTCCAGCGCAAGAACTTTCGCTGCAATAAAGGCGGAGTAATAGCGATAGGAGATCGCGATAACGCAGAGTGCCCCGATAATGATTGGAAGCGCGTTCATAGTGAAAACTATCCACAGATTTCACGATTGTAATCAGTGTAATCTGTGTAATCTGCGGTTAACGCTGTATTTCTCTCTTCGAGCCGAGCGCGATGCCGAGCGCGGCTCCGATTAAGCCGCCGATGATGATCAGTAAACCATACAACGTTTGATTATGCTTCTCGGCACTCGCATTGAACGCCTCGGCAAACAGCTCGCTCGGCGCCACATCGTGAGGAATAACAAAAAGCCCAACCGCCACTAAAAAGAAGCACATTGCCGCAAATTTCAGACCCGCCGGCGTGCGCGATGGCCGTCCCAGCTTCTGTCCGACACTGCTCCGCGTATAACCGTAAGAAAGATAGACTGCCAGACCCAGCATTAGCCAGCCGACAAACCGCCAGTACGAACCTTCGGGCAGGAAGTAGATCAGCAACGCGCACGACACCGCTCCCAAACCCGGCAACAAATAAGGCCCCAAAGGCACTCTGAAAGGCCTTGGTCGCGCGGGATCCTTGTAGCGCAAGACCATCACGCCCACGCAGACGAGGATGAATGCGAAGAGAGTGCCTATATTGGTTAAACTCACCATCTCGTCAACTGTCGCAAACGCAGCAATGCCGCCGACAACGATGCCGGTCAGGATTGTCGTAACGTGCGGTGTTTTGAATCTCGAATGAACACTCGCAAAGACTGACGGCAACAGGCCATCGCGGGCCATCGAAAAGAAGATGCGCGGTTGGCCCAGTTGGAACACGAGCAACACGGCCGTGTGTGCGACCACGGAACCGAAAGCGATCACTGTGTTCTGCCACAACGCCTGCGGCGCGACGTGCTCCAGCGCCATCGTAAGCGATTCGCCACGCTGGGCGGCGGTCCACGCTCGAACCGTTTCCCAGGGCACCATGCCCGTGAACACCGCGGCCACCAGCACGTAAAGAATCGTGCAGATAATGAGTGACGCGATGATCCCGATAGGCAGATCTCTGGAGGGATTCTTTGTTTCTTCAGCGACGGTGCTGACCGCGTCGAAACCAATGTAAGCAAAGAAAACCACCGCCGCCCCCGTCAGCGTTCCAAACCATCCTTGCGGCTGGAAGGGTTTCCAATTCGCGGACATCTCCGCGGGCGAGACGTAATAGAGAGCCAGGCCGATGAAGAACAACAACACAAGGATCTTTATCAGCACCATGATCGCGTTAAATAACGACGACTCCCTGATACCCCAAACCAGTACGATGGTGATTAGCGCGACGATGCCAAACGCCAGGATGTTGAAGACTATCGGCACGCCAAAGATATGGGGCGCCCCGGTGAGTGTTTCTTCACTTGCGGTGCGATAGTTTTGCGTCAACCAGTCAGGAATATGAATACCGAGGTTACGCATGAGGCGATTGAAAAACTCAGCCCAGCTTATCGCAACAGCCACGTTGCCGATCGCATACTCGATGATCAAATCCCAACCGATGATCCACGCAATGAGTTCCCCGAGCGTTGCGTACGAGTAGGTGTAAGCCGAACCTGAAATCGGAACCATCGAAGCGAGTTCGGCGTAACAGAGTGCTGTAAAGCCGCAGACAATCGCCGTGATGACAAACGACAGCATCAACGAGGGACCAGCGCCGGCGCGTTCGGCTGTCCCGGAAGCGGCAGTGCCGACCGTAGCGAATATTCCGGCTCCAATGATTGCGCCGATTCCAATGAGCGTGACACTGAAGGCGCCGAGCGTGCGCTTCAACGACATTTGTGGGCCGCCAACGCTGGCCAGAATTTCGTCAAGGTTCTTGGTACGAAAAATTCCTCGAAGCAAGATGTCGCCTCCGGGAGTGGATTTAGAAACTCTGAACTTGCTGTAGGAAAACTTGCGGAGTGTGGCATGGAATTCACGCTCTTGTAAATCCTGTATTTATGGGACAGGATTAACAGAATTTACAGGATGTAATCGTGGTGGTAGTGTTCGGTTAATGTTTCCCTTTCGAAACATCCTCTTTCCGACGGACTTTTCTGCGCACGCTCATGCGGCGCTGAAATACGCTGCGGCATTCGCGCGCGATGGTGGTGGCCGGTTGTTGTTGTTGAGCGTTCAGGACGCGAAAGTTCCCCCGAATTTGTTGACGCTTCCTGTGCGCATTTTTGAGGAACAGGAAAATAACTGGCTGCTGCAACTGCGATCTCAAGTAACGGAGTTGCTCGCCGATCCATTGCTCGATGGTGTTGAAGTAGAGCCACTGTTAATCGAAGGTGAGCGCGCGGCTGAGATCGGTCGCGCAGCGATCGAACACGAGATTGATCTGATCACGGTGGTCACGCGCGACCGCAATCGACTCTCACGCGCCTTTGGTGGCTCCATTGCCGAAGAGATTGTTGCCGAGTCGCCCTGCGCTGTCCTCGCTGTGCGGCCACCGCAACGTGACTTTGTAGAACATCGTGGCGGGCAAACTCAGATTCGACTGAATCGCGTGCTGCTGGCCACAAACTTCCGTCCGTCTTCGGTGGCTGCAACTCAGCTCGCTACTCAGATTTCAAACCAGCTTGGCGCGGAACTTCACGCGGTCTACGTGATTGGTGATTACTTCGAACAAATCTCTGCGATATTTCCGGAAGGCGGGCTCGCGGCCCTGACTCGACTACGCAGCTACGTGGAGGAGCGCATGGGCCATCTGTCGCGCACGGCCGGTGCGGGCACTTCGAAGCATATCGCAGAAGGCAGACCCTACCAGGAGATTGTCAAACTCGCTACGAGTATTGACGCGGATCTCATCGTGATCGGAACAGCCGTTCACGGATCATTGTTCGGAAACAATCAGGTGTTGGGATCGGAGATTGAACGAGTAATCAGAAACGCACCATGTCCCGTGCTTTGCGTGCCTGCTGCTAAAGTTGTGACGCCGTTGCCGGCACTCGTGACGCAAACCGTGCCGCAGATGTAAAACCAAACCATCCACAGACTACGCCGATTGATTCTGTCTAATCGGTGGATGGTTTTACTTCTTCTCGATCGGCTTTCCTTCCTTTTCCCACAAGTTGAAGCCACCGAGCAACGCTGCTGCGTTTTCAATACCTTTTGTTTTGAGAGCGACCACCGCACCGGCGGACGTATGTTCGTTCGGTCAAGAACAATACGTGACTATCGTCTTGTCGTGCGGCAATTCGCTTAAATGATTCAGGATCTCGGCCGAGGGAATGAGTCGCGAACCGGGAATGTGTCCTGCGTCGTACATAGGTTGATTGCGTACATCAACCACAAAAGCCTGGCCATCTTTCATCAAAGCCTCGAGCTCGTCGATCGTGATCCGTCGTGCGCCGTCTGGATAGACTGTTTCAGGACCGACCGCCCTGTTGGCTGGTTTCTGCGAGCTGACTTTAGTATCAATAGCATTACATGAGGACAGCATCACCGCCGCCAAAAACATCGTTGTTAAATAGAGAATTTTAAAACGCATCAAGTACCTCCTGTCTGCAGAAGCCTAATGTGGTATGCCGCGGAAGATTTGTCAATGTCCCTCACTTGAGAAGTGCTATAGTTTCCGTCTGCAAACAGGAGCCTGCTTATGATGGAACCGCCGGAGCCGATTCAGTGGGCTAAGGTTATTGACCACACGCGCTGTATCGGCTGCCACGCGTGCACAACCGCGTGCAAGTCTGAAAATCTGGTTCCACTTTCGGTCACGCGCACCTACGTCAAACACGTCGATATCGGCGTTTTCCCGCAAGCGCGCCGGGCTCATCAGGTGACGCGCTGCAATCAGTGCGCTCATGCTCCATGCGTAACCGCATGTCCGACGACGGCGATGTTCAAGCGGCCTGACGGCATTGTAGATTTCGATAAATCGATCTGTATCGGCTGCAAGGCGTGTATGGCTGCCTGCCCTTACGACGCGATCTTTATCAATCCCGAGGACCACTCTGCTGAGAAGTGCAATTTCTGCGCGCACCGCATCGACATGCAACTCGAACCGGCGTGTGTCGTCGTGTGTCCCACGCAGGCGATTCTTGTTGGCGACATGAACAAGTCAGATTCGTATGTGGCGCAAATTATAAACCGGGATACTGTTGCGGTGCGGCGCCCTGAAAAAGAGACTTTGCCGAAACTCTTTTACAAAGGCGCGCATCAGGCCACGCTCGATCCGCTCGCCGCGAAACGACCTGAAGGTGGTCTCTTCATGTGGAGCGAGCAACAGCAGGGCGCGGGCTTCGTCACCTCAGGTAATCCAAACTTCATCAACTCGTCGGCGGCAGCGTTACTGTCTTATGACGTAGCACATTCAATTCCGTGGGACTGGCGCGTCAGTCTTTACACCTGGACCAAGGGAATCGCATCTGGTGTTTACCTGGTCGCTTGTTTGCTCGTATTGGTGGGCGTGCTCGACGTAAACAATTCGATTTGGTTATGGGCGACGCCAATAATCTCGGGCGCATTTCTCGCAACCACTGGCGGCCTGTTGCTTTGGGACCTCGAACATCCCGAACGCTTTTATCTTATCTTTACGCGGCCACAGTGGCGCAGTTGGCTCGTGAAGGGCGCCTTTATTATCGTGGGTTATTCGATTGTGCTTGTGCTCCACTTCATCGCGAGTTGGACGGGATCGAGATCT
>JBKPJS010000290.1:0-8925 GCA_046730815.1 Acidobacteriota bacterium | reverse complement strand
CGAGTAGGTTGCCGGTAACTCACCGATCGTGTCCAGCAGAATCACTGTGGCGTTCGCATCGCTCGGATCAGGGGGATTCGTTCTTCTCGCCCAACTGAGTCCATTATTCTGGAGCAGCGATGCAACTTCGTTGAAACGCTCCGGATGTCGTGGCGCAAGCATGAGCCGTACAGGGTGTTTCGTTCTAAGCTGCTTGAGACCTTCGAGAATGATCTGCTCTTCCGGGGCATGAGTGCTGGCAGCGAGTATCAGCGGCACGTCGGATTGCAAACCAAACCTCTCTCGAATCTCGCTCGTCTTAACAGTCAGTTCACTCCCAATCTCAGTGTCAAATTTTAGGTTGCCGGCGGTAGAGAGCTTTTCGTTGGACATGCCGAGGGCTCGCAATCTCTCAGCGTCTTTCTCCGACTGCATGACGGCAATGCTGAGACACGACAGCACTCGTCTCAGAAAGTACTTTATCAGCGTGTACCTCCGATACGATTGGCGCGAGATTCGTCCATTAACCAGCGCGACGGGGACTTCTCTTGCTTTACATTCGCGCAGGAAGTTTGGCCAAAGCTCAGTCTCCATGATGAGCACGGCTGTGGGATTAATTCTCTTCAGTGCCCGACGAGCGGACCAACGCCAGTCAAACGGAAAGTAAAAGACGCTTTCGGCTTGGGTGCGAAAAACGTCACGCGCGAGTTTTTGTCCCGTGAGGGTGATGGTCGAGATGACGAGCGCATGATGCGGAAACTCTTGTCTCAGACGTTGCGCCAGCGGGCGGGCGGCTTGAGTTTCACCAACCGAAACACAGTGAAGCCAGATGACCGGCTTACCAGTGATTTTCGGAACCGCGCCGAGACGCTGCCTTAGACCGGCGATGTATTTACCGTGCGCCAGCGCTTGAAATAGGAAGTGAGGGATCAGAACGATCAGGCCGAGCGATAGCAGAAGGCTGTAAGCCAGGTACATGATTTTGGATCTTTGTACTTAATGCTTCGGAGAACTGGCCAACTTACACAAGTACCAAACTTTACTTCGCTCGCTCGATGTACCGCCCTTCCGTAGGATCCACGCGAATTCGATCGCCTTCGTTGATGAATGGAGGCACGGTAATCGTCACTCCGTTTTCCAGAGTCGCCGGTTTGTTAACGTTGGAAACCGTCGCGCTCTTCAGTGTCGGCTCTGTCTGAGTAACCGTCAGTTCCATTGAGGGTGGCAGATCGATTCCAATCGGTGAGCCGTCGTAAAACTCTGCCTGGATTTTCATGCCCGGCGTCAGCCATGGGGCGGCGTCGCCGAGTTCTTCTTCGCTCAGGGCTGTCTGTTCATAATTCTCGGTGTTCATGAAATGGTGATGGGAACCGTCTGAGTAGAGATACTCCATTTCGTGTTGTTCGAGAGACGCGCGATCGACCGTATCGGCGGATCGGAAACGATGCTCAAAGGAGGCGCCGGTGCGAATGTTTCGCAGCTTGGTCTGAATCATCGCGCGCAGGTTGCCAGGCGTGTGATGTCTGAATTCAAGAACTTTGCACGGCTGGCCCTCGAAAACGATAACCATACCGCGCCGAATCTGGGTTGCAGGAATAGCCATATAACTGAAGTCTCCGTTTAAAAAGGTAGGCTCTTAACAAAAGGCGTAGTCTAACGATGCCACGAAGGAATTGTCTAGTAGCTCTGCTGATCGAAGAAGGGCGGCCTCCTGAAAACTGGTTCCAGAAAGACCGCCCTTTTGAGGAGCCCACCTACCTCGCTTGTACTAACGCAATTTGAACTAGATAGTTCCAATAAGCTTACGCCGCACGCGCGCGCGGCACCCGGCGCAATCGTGCCAGTCGCTCGAGCCACTTCTGCGCCTGGTCGTAGTGCGGAAACTTTCGCTCATCCAGCCTGAACGCGCTGGTGTGATAATAACGTCGCCCATTAATAAGGCGCGCCGGATGCTTGATGTGCAGCATCTCGTGATAAAGGATGTATTCGACAAACCACTCCGGAACGTCCTCCGAATCCAGGGTCTTGCTGATCGTGATGCTGTCGTAGATATGGTCGTGATGACCGAGGATGCTCTTCGTCCGACGTTGAGACCACGTAATAGTCGGCTTGGGGAGCTCGCCGTCAAAATACCGGCGATTCAGTTTTGTAAACATTCGATCAAGATCGTAAACCTCACCCTGCGCCGAAGAGATCATCTTCCGTCCACGCCCGCGCCGGGCAAGATCGGATGAACGCATTACTGAAGGCGTAAGCGAATAATCCCGGTAAACTCGATCGTGAATCGTCGGCACTCGCTTTCCGAGCAGACGCGCCACAAGAATCCAAGCGAGCGCGCGCAACACGTCCGGCGGCGAATCTTTACAGATATCAGAAAGCCGTACGTAGACCCGCCCCGACCGCAAACGAATCGTGTGGCGCAGTCCGGCATAAGGGTAAAAGCGGACCTCAATCGCGGGCACACCGCGGTTACCGCCCATATGACGAAACGCGTCGGCGAAATATTTTCTAACTTCTATCATTGCGGTGACTCGGTGCGGCAAACAGCGGTCGGAGGAGACTAATCTTAAGGATGGTAGATGCAAGCAGTCAACCCGCGGCGGTGATTCCGCGGAAGTCTCGTTATATCAACAGTTTAGAACCATCCATAGATGGCACAGATTACACAGAATTCACCTAATCTGTGCAATCTGTGGATAAGTTTGTATACTGCCCATCCATGCCCAGGCGAGCTTCAAATCTACAAACCAACGAGAAGGGCGCTTTAGACTCCCGCGCGGAGGTACTGCTCGCCGCCCTGATCAAGGAGCATCTCGTAACCGGAGAGGCTGTCGGTTCTCGTGTGCTGTCCGACCGCTTTTCGCATGGCTATGGCTGGAGTCCGGCGACGATTCGCAACGTGATGGCGGAGTTGGAGGACGCCGGATTAGTCGAGCAGCCACATACTTCGGCCGGCCGCGTGCCGACAGACAAGGGTTATCGATATTACGTTGACAACATGCTGGGCGAGGCGCGGCTGTCGCGCACCGATCTGAAAGCCATCGATCATCTTTTCTCCGCGAGCGACATCGACGCCGGTTCGTCGCCAGACCGTTTGATGGAAACAGCGTCGCACATCCTCTCGGCGCTTTCGCAGAACGTCGGCATCGTCGTTTCACCCTCGCTTGCCGACAACCGGCTCAATCACATTGAATTCGTTTTGCTGCCGGATAAGCGAATCCTGGTCGTATTGGTGTCGACCGCGAACATCATTCACAACAAAGTCATTCGAACGCAGGACGAGCTCACCCAGGACGACCTCGATCGCACTGCGCGCTATCTGAATACTGAGTTCAGCGGTAAGAGCCTGCTCGCGATCCGCGCAGAGATCGTGGAGTTAATGAAGGAAGAGAAAGCGCTGTACGATCGACTACTCCAGAACGCGGTTTTGCTGTGTGAGCGAAGTCTCGAGGGCGAGGAAACCAGCGGTGACGTTTACGTGGACGGCACTTCAAACATCCTTACGAAGCCCGACTTCGTGGATATCGAGCGCATGCGCGATCTGTTCAGGACGTTTGAGGAGAAGTCGCGTCTCATTAAAATCCTCAATGAGTGTGTTCACGACGCGACAAACTATCCCGGCGACGTGCACGTCGTGATTGGGCGCGAGCACCCCGCGAGTTCAATGCGCAATTGCGCTCTGATCACCGCGCCTTATCGAGTCGGCTCTAACGATAACATCGGCACTCTCGGCGTCGTTGGTCCGATGAGAATAGAATATGCACGAATAATGGCTATGGTAAACTACATGGCGCGGTTGATAGAGCATCGACTGGGCGAACAGGCTGCACGTTGAGTCGCGGAGTTCAGATCCTACCTAATGACATCAGACAGAGGCGACAAGGGTTCGCATCGCATCCCAATCAGATTCAGAGACGCTGACGACGAACCGCGCCCCGCGGATAGAGAACCGTCCGAAATGGAGAGCGAAGAGCCTTTGCCGGAGTCGGATAGTATCTTGACTGCCGCGGATCTCGATCTGGATGAAGAGGAACGCACCGGTGGACCCGATACCGCCGAGCTAATTGCAACGCGAGCTGAGCTGAAGCGAGTTGAGGCCGAAAATGCCGAGCTCAAAGACCGGCTCGCGCGCCGCCAGGCCGATTTTGAGAATTATCGCAAGCGAGTCGAACGAGAACGAAGCGAAACGTACAATCGTGTCGTTGCTGATATCACAACCAAACTCTTACCCGTCTTGGATAATCTAAAGCGAGCTTTGGAAGCTGAGGCGTCGGTTGAAGCCGCGGAGTCTGACGAGTTTCGCCATTTTCTCAGCGGCGTGGATCTTATCTACAAACAGCTCAATGGCGTGATCGAGGCGTTAGGGGTCAAGCCAGTTGCCGCCGTTGGCGAACAATTTAACCCTCACGTTCATGAGGCTGTCGTCACTGAAGCAACCGACGACTACGAGCCCGATACGGTTATGCAGGAAATAGTCACCGGCTACCGGCTCGGCGACAAGCTTATTCGTCCCGCTCTTGTGAAAGTTGCAACGCGCAAGTAGTGCGGTCCAGAACGTTCGGAACCGGAATCAATGGGAAAAGCGATTGGAATAGATTTAGGCACGACCAATTGTTGCGTCTCCGTTCTCGAAGGCGGCGCCGTGCAGATCGTCCCAAATAAGGAGGGCGGCCGTACGACGCCGACGGTCGTCGGTTTCACTGATAAAGGTGAGCGACTCGTCGGCCAGATTGCTAAACGCCAGGCGGTCACTAACGCGGTCAACACCGTCTACGCAGTCAAGCGATTGATTGGACGGAAGTTCAGTTCGCCTGAAGTTGGTCGCATGCGCGAGACCTCGGCGTTCGAGATTGTCGACTCGCCGAACGGCGATGCCCGGGTCCGTGTTCAAGGTCGCAACTACAGCCCACCCGAATTGTCGGGAATTGTCTTGCAGCGCTTGAAAGCTGCCGCTGAAGAATTTCTTGGTGAAGCGGTGACTGACGCCATCATCACAGTCCCGGCCTACTTCGACGATACACAGCGACAGGCGACTAAAGACGCGGGAAAGATCGCCGGCTTAAAAGTCGAACGAATCATCAATGAACCAACAGCCGCGGCATTGGCGTATGGCCTCGGCAAGTCGGACGTCGAGCGCATCGCGGTTTACGATCTCGGTGGCGGCACTTTCGATATTTCAATCATGGAAATGAACGACGGCGTCTTCGAAGTGCTTTCAACGTCGGGCAACACGTTTTTAGGTGGCGAAGACTTTGACGAACGCATCATGAGCTGGATGGCAGGTCAGTTTCTCGCGGATACGGGAATCGATCTACGACAAGACCGCCTTGCTTTACAGCGATTGAAGGAGGTTGCGGAACGCGCCAAGTGCGATCTTTCGACTGCCACTGAAACTGCCATTAACTTGCCCTTTATCGCCGCCGATGCGAGCGGTCCGAAACACTTCAACAAATCGCTGACGCGGGAACAGTTTGAGACGTTGGTCGCTGATCTTGTGGAACAGACGATCGAGCCGTGTCAGACCGCACTCAAAGACGCGAAGCTGCAACCCGCAGACATTCACAAAGTGATCCTCGTCGGTGGCCAGACCCGATCGCCGATTGTCGAGCGCACGGTCGAGAAGATCTTTGGCCGCAAGCCTTCGGCTGAGATCAACCCGGACGAAGTAGTAGCAATGGGCGCGGCGATTCAAGGTGGCGTACTGAACGGCGAAGTGAAAGACATTGTGCTGCTCGACGTGCTGCCGCTGAGTTTAGGTTTGGAAACGCGCGGCGGATTGTTCACAAAGATCATCGAACGTAATTCCACGATACCTTTGCGCAATAGTCTTACGTTTACGACCGTTGTCGATAATCAGTCGTCGGTCGAAATTCACGTGCTTCAGGGCGAGCGTGAAGTAGCGCAGGGCAATCGCTCGCTTGGAAAGTTTGAGCTTGTAGGGATTCCGCCGAGCCCGCGTGGTATTCCGCAGATTGAAGTTTCGTTTGAGGTCGATGCGAACGGGATAGTGTCCGTCTCGGCGCAGGACAAGACTTCCGGCCAGGAGCAGCAGATGCGGATTAGTCCGACGTCGGGACTTGCGCCGGATGAAATCGACCGCTTAATCAGGGAGGCCGACGAGTTTGCCGACACTGACCGCAGCGCCAAAGAGGCAGTTGTTTTGAGAAACAAGCTCGACTCGCTATTGAGAAATACCAAGAAATCGTTTAGTAAATTCGGTGGCTTGCTGTCGAAGGAGGATCAGGACAACGCAGAGCTCGTCTTCGCAGATGCCGAGTCGGCAAGCAAGTCGGATACGCTGGAAGAGATAAAGAAAGCTTTGAACAGATTGGAACGAATAGCCGGGCAACTCACATCCGCAATGTTGACCCACACACCAGACGCAACAACGACTGAAGTCTGAATATTGAATAGAGATCTAACCACTAAGACACTAAGACACAATTTGAATTATGTATTTTGTGCCTTTAACTCTTTGTGGTTAGATCATAATTTAACGACTTATGAGTAAACGTGATTATTACGAAGTCCTTGCCGTCAGCCGCACCGCGACGGATCAGGAGATCAAGAGCGCCTACCGGCGACTCGCAGTGAAGTATCACCCTGACAAGAATCCAAACGACGCAACCGCCGAAGAAAAGTTTAAGGAAGCTGCCGAGGCCTACAGCGTGCTGTCCGATCCCGACCAGCGCAAGCGTTATGACCGGTTTGGCCACGCGGGTGTTTCAAGCAGTGCCGGCGCCGGAGCCTGGGGCGCGCCTGGTTTTGGTGGAATTGAGGACATTCTTGGCGACCTGTTTGGTTTTGGTGACGTCTTTGGTGGCGGGCGCGGCGGCGGACGTCGCACCGCCGCGCAACGTGGCGCCGATCTTCGTTACGATCTTGAAATATCACTCGAAGAAGCCGCGAGCGGCATGACCGCGCAACTACGTATTCCACGTCTAGAAACTTGCGATACCTGCAAAGGATCAGGCGCCGCCGCGGGCAGTCAGCCGGAGAGTTGTTCCACGTGTCAGGGCAGCGGCCAGGTTCGTTACCAGCAGGGATTTTTCTCGGTAGCGAGGACCTGTCATGTTTGTCGCGGCGCCGGCAGAGTGATCAAGAACCCCTGTAACGACTGTAACGGCACGGGAAGAGTTGAACGCGAGAAACAGATGGAAGTAAAGATCCCCGCGGGGGTCGAAACGGGCTCGCGTTTACGCGTTTCAGGTGAGGGCGAATCGGGAACTCAGGGTGGCGTGCCGGGCGATCTTTACGTGGTTATCCACGTTGCCGAGCATGACCAGTTTGAGCGACAAGGTAGCAACCTTTACGAGGCGGTTCCGATTACGTTCGCACAGGCCGCGTTGGGTGCTGAGATTATGGTGAAAACGCTCGACAACGAAGAGAAACTGAAGATCCCGATGGGCACTCAGACCGGCACCGTGTTCCGGCTCAGAGGAAAAGGCATGCCTGCTTTGGGCGGACGCGGCCGTGGGGATCTGTTTGTTTCGGTGACAGTGATGACGCCGACTACGCTAACGAGAGAGCAGCGTCGTTTGCTCGAGCAGTTGGCCGAGGTCGAGAACAAGGATCTCGAGAGCAAAGGGTTGGTTGATAAGGTGCGAGATATCTTCGGGTGAAATCCATCCACAGATTACACAGATTCTGTCTGTGTAATCTGTGTAATCTGCGGATGAAAGAGAGCTTTTATATGATTCGGCTGCTTAGCCTGATTCTCCTTATGTCCATCACGGCCATCGCGCAGGACACGATGGACGGGTTCAAAGATGTCGATTTCGGCAAGACCTTCCTCAAGCAGTCGCAGGTTCAGCGTTTGAGTATGGAAGATCTGAAACTGCTGCGGGGGATCGTGTTTGGCCGTCATGGCCGTGTCTTCAAGGACGGCGAGATCAAGTCGTATCTCGAAGAGCAATCTTGGTACAAGCCCAATCCCGAGTTCAAGAATTCAATGCTCAACGACACTGAGCGCCGCAATCTCGATCTGATTCGCATCGCCGAAGCTGCGAAGCACGAGACGATCCAACCGGGCGACATGCGTTACTGGCGAGACCGCCAGATCACGCCGAGAAAACTCGGTAAGCATAGCGGTGCTGAATGGAAAGTCTTGCTGGCGGAAGTCGAAGCCATTCACGGGAAACGATTCGACGACGAACCGTGGCTTCAGCAGTATTTCGAGGAACGCTACTGGTATTTCCCGAGTGACCAATACGACGCGAAGAAGCTCTCGCCAATCGAGCGTAAGAATCTCGAAATTCTCAGCGGCGCACAGAAACGACAGCGCAAAGTGGCACTATTGCCTGGCGACATGGAGTTTTTCGAGAACAAGGCAATCACCGAGCAGATGTTGCAGGGACTAAGCCTGCACGAGCTTCGTTTGCTGCGAAATGAGGTTTATGCGCGTCACGGCCGAATGTTTCGCGCAGAGTGGTTGCAGCAGTATTTCTTCTTTCAGCCGTGGTACACGCCGGATGAAAACTTCAAGGACGAAGAGCTTTCCGGTAACGACAAGCTGAACGTGGAGACTATCGTCACGTACGAGAACAAGATTCACCAGGAGCTGAGCGCGAAACCAATTACAGCGGCACTGCTCGAAGGACTGTTTATCGAAGACGCCAGCCAGATGCGCCAGGAAATCTACGCGCGCCACGGCAAGGTGTTCAAAGAGCCGTGGTTGCAGAAATACTTTTCGAGCTTCGATTGGTACAAGGCAGATCCGAACTTCACCGACGCGGCTCTGACGGAGGTCGAGAAGAAAAACATCGCCACCATTGCGGCGTACGAAAAACGCGCCGTAACGGCGATGAGTACGATAGAGGGTTGATAAGGCCCACCCAGGTCTCGCGTGACGAGACCAACCAAATCTAAGCCACCTTAAACCACAAAGACACAAAGACACTAATTTGAATATTAATTTAGTGTCTTTGTGTCTTTGTGGTTAAAGCC
>JBKPJS010000289.1:0-6380 GCA_046730815.1 Acidobacteriota bacterium | reverse complement strand
AGGCAAGGGCTTTGTTATAGAGGTCGAGCGCTGCTTTAGGAGGGTCACTAGCTGAGACTACCCCCTTTGTAACTGGCTGCCCAGACCTCGATCGTAGATGAATTTGCACGTTATAGATCTGCCCCAGGCGGCTCATGGAGCCGGTCGACCCTGAGTCAGCAATATTCACTTCCTCGAACGCCTGATCGTATGCCTCACCGGCGTCGACTTTGACAGTGAATCTCCCGCCCCCCAGCTGGCGAAAAACAAATGAGCCATTGCCGTTTGAGGTGGTAGACATCTCACCTCTGGAGGAGAGGAGATAAACTATGACCGGGTGATCCAGTCTCTGTCCATTTGGTGTGATTATGTCGCCCTGAAGCGTGTTTCGCGATGAGTCACCCTGTGCCGGAGCATTGAAAGAAACAATCAGAATTAACAGTGCGGAATAAAGTAGAGGACGCGGGCCGCGTAAAGACCGAATTAGACCCTTCATGATTGATGTCCTCGCAAATAAGAGATGAGCGAGAGAAGTCTACAGCGATTCGCCGGCTGCTGTCGAGGTTTCATCCGTTCATCTGCGGCTCAACTTAGTTTTCAAATCTGCTAAAAACCAAAAGGGGCGGCTTTTTAGGCCGCCCCTTTCAGGTTGTTAACCAGCGTGTGTTTAGAAGTGAAACTTCAGAGCAAACTGAATCAGTCTCGGGTCGTCAGTTGTGGTAACGCGCCCGAAGTTCGCCGAGCCAATATTTCCATTCGGGTTGCCGAAGTTTACATGGTTGAAGATGTTGAAGAACTCAGATCGGAACTCAAGGATCTTATTTTCACCGAACCTGATGCGCTTCATCATCGTGAAGTCGAAGACGATGTCGCCAGGTCCGTGGAAAACGTTGCGACCGAGAGAGCCGAACCGGCCTGTGCGTGTATCTATCGGGTTAGGCTGACCATTGGCATTTAGGCCACAGTTTGCGGCGCAAAAGTATGCAGATGAGCCCACGCGTCTAAAGAACGGATTTGTAGCAGCCGTCGCCGAGCCGCCACCGGTTCCGTTAAAGGAGCGATTTGGACCACCATTCGCCGCATTGGTATTCCGTGGATCGAAGAACACCACTTGACCGCCAACGAAGTCAGGTCGATCACTTCCGGCCCCCGAGAGTGAACGATCGGTTGGTTCGGTGATGTTGAACGGAATTCCTGTCTGCAGCACAGTTACACCACTGATTTGCCAGCCGCCAAGCACCTTACCGGCAAAGCCGTGCTGGTCCTTGTAGAAAGGCAATTCGTAAATGTAGCTGAGCACGTTGCGGTGGCGAATGTCCTGTTCGCAGTTACCGCGATCCGCCCTTGTGTCGTTGTACCTCGTATTGGAACGGAGGCCAGACGAATTGTCGATGCAATGGCTCCAGGTATAAGCGTTCTGGAAGTACAGACCATCCGAGAACCGCTTGGAAACAGTCACCTGAAGACTGTTGTAGTTGGAATTTGCTGAGGTCTCCTGGTTGGTTATGTTGCTGAAGACCGCGCCACCAAATGCCGCATTTTGCGGATTGCCCTGATTGAAGATGCGCCGCGCGGGCGTGTTACCGGTGGTGTTTGTACCGCTCAGCCGCAGAATTGACGGGTTAATTTCCCTGCGGGTAAGCAAGTTAATGCCGGTCGTTCCTACGTATCCTACCTCGAGCATGTAGTTCTTCATGAACTCCCACTGGATGTTCATGTTGTACTGATGCGAGTAGGGAGTCTTGAAGTCCGGATCGTTGATCGTCATCGAGATCGGAGCAACGGTAGTAAAATCAAAACTTCCGCCACGCTCGATCGGAGTGAACGGGAATGGCTGGGCAATTGGGGTAGTACACAGCGCATTCGCGAACGGATTGTCGATGGTTGTGCAATCCGAGAACGGCTGAATCGCGAACGGCGGAGCGGTTAGGAACTGCAGGGTCGTCTCAGAGATCACGGTGTCGTAGTACAAGCCGTAACCTGCTCGCAGACTCAGTTTTCCATTGGACATAACGTCCCAGGCAAATCCAACTCTTGGACCGAAATTGTTTTTGTCGGTCGGGTAAGTGGACCGCGGAATGCCCGCATCGCCGGGGAATACCATGCCAACTGGCGCTGTTGGAAACACGGTCGATTGCTGGCCGCGACGGAATGTATTAACTCTGTCTTCACTGTCAACCAGCGGCGTGTCCAACTCGTACCTCAGACCCAGATTCATTGTGAAGTTCGATCGAACTTTCCAATCATCCTGGATGAACCCTGTGTAATTTTGAGTTTCATATCGCGGAGTTCCGGCGCTGTTCTGTACATATTCGAGAACGTCGCCACGCGCAAAATCACTCAAAGCCGGGGTCAGGCCCGGGATGACATCCTTGCCCAGAATGTCCACCATGTCGCCGGTGAAGAAGTACAGACCACTGTTAATGAAGTCGAAGGTCTGGTTCTGGTAGTAGTTGCGATACTCACCGCCCCATTTGAAGTGGTGGTTACCACGATTGTGCGAAAAGTTGTCGACAAACTGGAACGTATTGTCGTCGCGACCTTGCGGTCCCTGAATCGTGTTTCCAAACGTCGAGAAGCCGGTAATGTCAACTCGCGGTGGACCAACGGCTGCAGGATCGTCACCAACGATTCCCTCGATGCCCAGATCGGCAGGCGATGTTTTGTTCACCGGAACAACGCTGAGCGTGTCGCGCTGATGCCATGAAAAACGAAACTCGTTGACCGATTGTGCACTGAAGGTGTGGAAGTCACTCACGATAACGTTTGAGAACCGGAGGTCACCGGTCGTGCCGAATCCTGGAATGGTTGAACCACCAAACGCGAATGGATTGGTGAATATTTGATCTTCGTTGAAGTACGTAACAAACATGCTGTTCTTCTCGGAGAAGCGGTGATCGCCGCGGATTGAAAACTGATCGCGATCCAAGCTGTTTCCAGCCGAGGAGAACAGAGTGTTGCCGGAGTTGGCCGGCGGGATCAACGCGAGCAGTGCTTTCGCTTCCGGCGTACCCACGGCGTTGATAATGTTTCTTTGCGCCTGACTGGGTACGGTTGCCTGTTGCGATTCGCCCTGCCGGCGGCGAAATCCCAGGTAGCTGAAGAAGAAGAAGGTGCGATCTTTACCGCTAATGATCGAGCGGCCACCCTCGCCGAATCTTGGCAGATGCAGTGGACCACCGATCGTTCCACCGAATTCATTGACGTTGAACTGCGGTTTGCGCAGACCAACGAATGTCGGTGCCGCGTTGTTGAAGAACGGCGTTGCGTTCAAGACGCGGTTGCGGAAGAAGTGGAATAGATTTCCGTGATACTCGTTCGTACCTGATTTGCTGATCAGCGCGACGACGGCGCCGGAGTTACGGCCGTAGTCAGCCGAGTAAGTATTTGTCAGGATACGAAACTCTTGCAGCGCATCGGGACTGAAGCCGTTCACTGCGTCAGGGACGTTGATGGCGAGGTCGTTACTATCTCCGCCATCCAACAAAAAGTTATTTGACTGAGCGCGCTGACCATTCACTGAGAATGGGCCAACTTGTCCCGCCGGCATCACGCCAGCTTGCAATGGCGCGAGTGCCAGAGGATTGCGCCCGTTCGCGCCGGACAATATCGGCAGATCGTTAAGAGTTCTGTTGTCGACTGTCCTGCCGAGGACCGAGGTTTCGGTGTTAACGGCCGAAGGCGCTTCACTAACTGTGACCACTTCGGAAACTTGCCCTACTTCGAGTTTGATATCAAGAGTTAGCGCGTCGTTGACGCTGAGGGCAACCGATTGAGTTACCGATTTCTTGAAGCCGGCGGCTTCGGTTGAGATCGTGTAAGTGCCGACTGGCAATTGATCGAACCGGTAAAATCCATTGGTAGCTGACACAGTTTCCCTGCTGAAATTGGTGGCGGGATTCTGGGCCTTAACATTCGCACCCGCGACCACGGCACCGGACTGATCCTGCACCGTTCCGCTGATGGTGCCCGTGTTCTGTCCCAGCGCCACCGACGTAAAGACGAAGACCGCGCCAAACGAGAGCACGAGACGAATAAGAGTATTCTTCATAGCTCCTCCGATTTATGGGCTGTAGCAGTTGAACGAACCTGAGTGATACCTTGGGAGTTGGGGAGACTCTCCAACCTTGTCGGGGCGTTTGTTGCAACTTTCATGCAGCAAGAAACTTTCCAATAAAATGGCGATGTATGCGAAATTTTGAACTACAAGGCGAACGAAATATCGTAGAAAATCCGAGAATTTAGGTTTCTCGCCAGAGAGGTTTAGCGGGGGCGTTCGCGGGGGACCAAATGTCTATAGCATCCGGTCACAGCCATATCAGATGAACTGGAAATCAGCGAAATGAATACTTGTTGAGTTGCGGCAACACGTTTGTATTAGTGAAGAAGGGAAGTGGGCTACGCGCCGGCGATTCAGTGAAACAGATTGCGGCAGGGAATCAGGATACTGCCGATCAAGCGAGAGCCGGTTGCACGCCTGTCCCGCTGTTACTCGCTGCGGATTCTGAATGGCTACGGTTGAGGTGCGTAATACGACTTACGACTCGTAATGGAATAATCCGGATGCCCCTTCACCTCGATCGCGATGCGGCGCCTTTTTCCGTCATGGTCCTTGTTGGTCGGGTAGTAGCCGATGATGTAGCGTTGATTTAGATCTTGCACGATGCGATTGTAAATGTCGGCCGCCTGTGTTTTTGTTTCCAAAAACTCGCCCCAGCCGCCCGAGAGTCCTGCCAGTTCGACCAGTGCTCCCTGGATCTTGAGCTCCTGTTCAATCCTGGCCTGCAAGACTTCCGGTGCAAGCTTCTTTCGACGCTTTTCCTGTCGAGCCAGAAAGATACTTTTCAATTTAGGTGAGGACGCTTCTGCCCACGTCGTAACTGCTCTTTCGTCCTCTGCTGTCAATCGTTGTATCTGGTCATCCTGAGTGAGACCAATCAAACGGGTCCGAGGAATGATCGTGTAAATGGTCGCACGGGATTTCTCCACAGCGCGATATACGTCGTCAAGACTAAACTCAGTCATCCCTGCACGCTGCATCTTTATTTTCTGTTCGATTTCCTCCTGCACTTCGGCGCGCAACTCAGGCGACAGGCCAGATGGGACCTCATGAACAATGACAGAGTTGCGCAGGTACTCGATCTCGTCTCCGTCAGTTTGAAACACGATCACCGGATTCCGGTCTTCATCGTCAAAGGCCTCCTTAAGCGTGGCCATCAACGCGCTGTATTGGGCGCTGCGACCAAACTGTGGTCGTCTCGTGCCCACACCTAAAAAACCTTTGCTGCCTTTGTTTCTTTCCACCAGAGACTCCAATCCCTTCTTAAGCTCTCGCTTATCGCTGGTGAAGTCGACTAGGAGTTCAACGTCGTCAGTGACGATCGCCATCTGGTCATATGGGCCAAGCTTATCAACAAAGATCCTGGCCGCTTCGATGCTGTCAATGATGTATGGGAACTGGCTGCGGCTATAGTCGATGATCAAAACAATCGAACGCGAAATATTGACATTGTCTGCTAAGACGAAGTGACCAATCTGTTGCGGAACACCGTCCTCGCTGATCGCGAAGTCAGTGGCTTTAAGATTTCGGACTGGGCGTCCTTGCCGATCAGTCACCAGCACGTCGGAGGTTACGAGAGAGGTTTCAATACGCACGACATCGTCGTCAGCGCTTCTCAGGCGGTCTATCTCACCGCTATTCACAACCTCATTCTTCTGTGGATCCCATTTGAGTTTTCTGAGGCTGGAACCAAAGTCTTTGAGCTTCGGTTTTTGTCTTGCCGGCGATTGTGCAAGTGAGTTTGTGAATAGCAGCGCGATGACGATCGCGAGTGCGAGTATTGAGATTTGAATTGCTTCTCTGCGCAAGCTTTGTCTTCCTCAATACGGCTGGCTAGGCTTTCTTTAACAGTTGTCTCATTAAAAAGTAAATGCCGGCGCCTATCAAAAAGCTGCCGAGGACCAGAGCCAGGGTGTTGGTGTAATTGTTTTCCGAGATGAGCAAATACCAAATGCCGGCGCCCCAGATAATCATCACGAGTGAAGCAATTGTATCGGTCCAAAATCGATGCGCAGCCAGCCAGCGACCCAACTTCGGCACGAGTGGACGCCCTAATCGCCACAGAAGTACGTAGCCAATCACCATCAGCGCAATTAAGAAAAGTTGTGTCTGCCAGTTCATTAACGCAACGATGATCCTCACGTCAAGTGCCCCAAAGAAGCACAAAAGGCACAATAATAATCAGCGGGGACTTATTTTGTGCTTCTTCGTGGCTGAAATATTTTTGGAGGCAAGCCCGTAACTATGCAACTATAAGCCTCATCGCTCCACGCACGAAAGGCAAAGTAAACAAAAGTAATTAGAAAACAGCCGAATTTGAAAAGAGGATTTTGCAATGACT
>JBKPJS010000288.1:0-4667 GCA_046730815.1 Acidobacteriota bacterium | reverse complement strand
GTCCATACCTGCATCACGCGACCTGAAGTTGGTTCAGAAGCCGTTGCTGCCGGTCGTAGTGTGCCGGGCCGTCCATTGATCACATAAGTGTGATCGTAGCCGTTGCCGAGTTTCAGTTGCTCCTCGTCCTGGTCGATGCGTGCACCGATTGCGGTGGATTTAAGAAAGTCGAACGGCGTGCCTGCAACTTTTCTGAGCTCACCGGTGGGAATCGAGCCGGCATCGGTGGGCACAAATCGATTGGCATTGATCATCAGCAGGTGATTGAGAATGTCGCCGTTACCTTCGCCCGCAAGATTGAAGTAAGAGTGATGCGTGAGGTTGATGACTGTGTCCTTGTCGGTTGTAGCTGAATAGTCGATCTTTAGTCCGTTATCGTTAGTAAGTGTGTAGACCACTCTGACCTGGAGATTGCCTGGATAGCCTTCCTCACCATCTTTGCTCAGGTAGGTCAGCACAACTGCTGGGCCAGCCTTTGTTTTGGTTTCGCTGCCGGTCCAAATCACTTTGTCGAAACCTTTGATGCCGCCGTGCAGGTGGTTCTCGCCGTTATTGACCGCGAGTTTGTACTCGACGCCGTTGAGCGTGAAGCGGCCTTTGGCGATGCGATTTCCGTAGCGGCCGATGAGCGCGCCGAAGTAGGGGCCATTATTCATGTAGCTTTCGAAATCGTTGAAGCCAAGCACTACGTCGTCAAACTTTCTATTGCGATCAGGGACTTTGAGTGAGACGACGATGCCGCCATAGTTTGTAATCTTTGCTTCGACGCCGTTAACGTTTCGAAGCGTGTAGAGATCGACGCTTTCGCCGGCGGAGGTTTTGCCGAAGCTTGTTTTAGTGACTGTTGCCTGGGCGTGTACGACAACAGCGGTCAGGCACGTTACAACGACGACAAAAAGCAGGCTAGAAAGTTTTCGATGTAGTTTCATAGCTTCTCCGTATTTTTCATGCAAAGGCGCAAAGGCGGCAAAGAAGAGCCGGCGCTTAGCGCGCGGTGGTTTCGCGCATCAATGCCACCTGCCGTCGATTGCGACGTTCGGTGAAGATCTGGTCCGCCATCACACCGATCAGAATCACCGCGCCCATTACTGCGAAATCGAGTGAGCTCGGAATGCCGAGCAGGTTGACGAGATTGCGCAGCACTTGCAGTAGCGCGGTCCCGATTAGTATTCCAACCACCGAGCCTTCGCCGCCGCGCAACGAACAGCCGCCGAGCACCGCTGCGGCGATGCCGTAAAGTTCATACGCATTGCCGTGATTGGCAGGCGAAACCGAGTTTGTATAAAACGCGAAAATTATTCCTGAGATGGCTGTAAGTGCGCCGGAGATCACGTAAGTCAACGTGACGATCTGCTTCGTGTTGATACCCGCGTAGCGTGCTGCTTCCGCGTTGCGACCAGTGGCAAAAAGGTAGCGGCCATAAACCGAACGATGCAACACGACCCACGTGATCAGACTAATAATTATTAGAAGCACAAACGGCATTGGTATGCCCAGTAGATTTCCATTCGCCAGAAACCGGAGGAAATCAAGACCCGCGACAGTGCCGAATCCTTTTGTCTCATCTTTCGTGACGAAGCGCGCGAGGCCGCGGTAGAAGAGGAGCCCGCACAGCGTCACGATAAACGGCTGCATGTTGAGACGAGTAATCAGCAAGCCATGGCCCAGCGACAGGACCATCGCCAGTCCCATACACGCCAGCACTGCTAATGCGACGCCAAATCTCCACTCGGTCAGCATCATCGACAACAGTACGCCGAGCAGCGCCATCATCGAACCGACGGACAATTCGATGCCGCCAGTGATGATCACCAGGCCCAGCCCGATGCTGAAGATCCCAAACGCGCCGATCTGACGCGCGAGATTTTGCAGGTTGATCGGGAGCAAAAAGTTTGGGTTGACGGCTGAGACGATGATGCAGAGAACAATTAGCAGGACGAAGATGCCAAGCTCTTTTTTCATAAGCCACTATTTCCTTTTAGCCACAAAAAGGCACAAAAAACACAAATGATGAATAGAGAGTGGTTCATGCTTCAATGGAACGCTGACGTTAATGAATCATCTGCCTTCTTCACTGAGTCGTCGACGTTTATCACTGAGTCATCGACTTCTTTCACTGAGTCATCGACGTCTTTCAATGAATCGTCTGACTTCTTCAATGCGTCATCTGACTTTTCAATGTGCATTTTGTGCTTATTTGTGGCCATTTTCGGTGCCGGTGGCGAGTCGCATAACAGCCTCCTCGCTGAACTGGGCGCGTTCCAGAATTCCGGTTAATCGACCTTCGTGCATCACGGCGATGCGGTCGCTTATTCCAAGCACCTCTTCCATCTCACTGCTGATCACGATCACTGACACGCCTTCCGCGGCAAGCTTGCGGATAAGTTCGTAGATCTCAGCTTTGGCTCCAACGTCGATCCCGCGCGTCGGCTCGTCAAAGATCAGCACTCGCGGCGAGAACGTCAACCATTTCGCCAGCACTACTTTCTGCTGGTTGCCGCCGCTGAGATTGGCTGCTCGCATCTCGGGTGTCGGCGTCTTGATATTGATTGCTTTGCAGGCGTCGAGCGCGGCTTTCACTTCTTTGGCGCGGTTGATGATTTTCGCTGACGAATAACTATCGAGATTTGGCAGCGAGATATTTTCTCGCACGTTGAAATCGACGATGAGACCGCTCAGGCGGCGATCTTCCGGCACCAGATAAATGCCGTGAGTGATCGCGTCCTGCGGATCGTCGATGTGCAGTGTTTCACCATTGAGCGCAACTTCGGTTTCGATCGCTTCTTCGACACCGAAGATGGCGCGGGCCACTTCAGAACGTCCAGCCCCGACGAGTCCGGCAAATCCCAGCACTTCACCCTTCTCGACGTTGAATGAAATTATGTGCTGCGGATACCTGAGAGTTCGCAAGCGTCGAACCTCAAAACCGCCGCCATCTTTACTAGTCCCATTGCCTCGGGGGCCTTTGAAAAACTCTTTGAGGTCGCGTCCCACCATCATACGCACCATGCGTTCGTGAGTGATCTCGCTGCCCGCTATCTCGCCCGCATTTTTCCCATCACGAAGAACTACTGCGCGATCCGCGATCTCCTTCACTTCGTGCATGCGGTGAGAGATGTAGATGACACTGACGTTTTGGGTCTTGAGTTCCTTCACTATCTCGAGCAGGCGCCGTGTCTCTGTGAGTGTCAAACTCGACGTGGGCTCGTCCATGATAATGATGCGCGCGCCCGCGCCCAGTGCCCGGGCAATCTCAACCAATTGTTGTTGGGCCAGAGAGAGTTGGCCCAAGGGAGTGCGGCTCGGCAGATCAAGTCCGATTTGCCGGAGCAGTTCGTCGGCTTCGCGATAGATCCGTTTTCGATCGATTAACTTCAACCAACCAGCTTTGGTTGGTTCGCGACGCAGGAAGATATTGGCGGCGATGTCGAGATTGTCGAGTACGCTGAGTTCCTGGTGGATGAACTCGATACCGAGTGCGCTGGCTTCGCGCGGCGAGCGTATCTCAACAGGTTCGCCGTCGATTTTGATTGTGCCTGCGTCGCGTAAAATAGCGCCGCCGAGGATCTTCATCAGCGTCGATTTGCCGGCGCCGTTCTCGCCGATTAACGCAACAATTTCACCAGTGCCGACGCTGAGGCTTACC
Organism: Acidobacteriota bacterium; assembly: GCA_046730815.1. Lineage (GTDB taxonomy): Bacteria > Acidobacteriota > Blastocatellia > Pyrinomonadales > Pyrinomonadaceae > PSRF01. The sequence continues at coordinate 1,021 of JBKPJS010000288.1, read as the reverse complement.
TGATCGAGCGCGACAACCCCTGGGAATCGTTTGCTGACTCCCTCCATTTCAAGGATTGGGGTTGAAGCTGTCATTTAACTGCGGCCGCGGAGGGTGTTGATCTTCTTCGTAAACTCTTCGACGTCGCCTTTCTTCACCGCGATAGTCGGCACGAAGATCTGTTTGCTTGCCGGAATTTGCGACTTGTCGCCATTCAGGATTTTAGACATCAGCTCCATCGAGCGATAGCCAAACTCGAATGGTTGCTGCACGACCGTCGCGAAAATTGCACCATCCTTGATACCGCTCAGCGTTTCGTCTTCTTCGTCGAAGGCGATAATCTTTACCTTGTCCGCTTTGTTTGCTTCTTTCACTGCGGCAAGGATTGCTGGTCCATTGTAGGACCAGAGTCCCACCATACCCGCGATGTCCGGATTGTTCACGAGCGTGTCAGAGGCATTTGATTTCGCGCGTACGCGATCGGTGTTGTCAGTGCGCACGTCGATGATCTGCACGTTCGATCCAGCGAGCGCTTCTTTCAAACCCTGGTAACGCTGCTGTGCATTCGCGGCATCGAGCACGCCGACAAAGACCATGATCTTGCCACCCTGCGGCAGCGCTTCTTTGACCAGCTCGCCGGCCTGACGTCCAGCCGCGACATTGTCGGTACCGATGTAACAAACGCGATTGCTGTTAGGCGCGTCGCTGTCCTGGGTTACCACGAGCGTTTGGCTCGCGGCGCGATTGAGCATTGGCGTCTGGTTCGCCGGATCCACCGGGCTGATCGCAATTCCATGAATACCCTTGGCAAGCAGGTCGTCGACGACGCGCTGTTGTTCGGCGGCCGTGCCGTCAGATGGAATTCTGAATTCGACTTCGATATCCGGAATCTCCTTGGCGGCTTTCTCGGTGCCTTTGCGCGCGATGATCCAGAAGTCGGATGCATTGTTAGTGACGAAAGCGAGTTTGTGCTTCCCGCCGGTTCCGGCTCCTCCCCCGCCACCAGAAGTTCCAGGCTGGCAGCCGGTAAGCAGTATGAGCA